>CAHJXF010000239.1 GCA_903644065.1 Betaproteobacteria bacterium | reverse complement strand
GATACCGGGAGCCGTGTCGCTGCCGTCCGCGGCCGTCGCCGGTCGGCCGAGAGCGGTCGCAACGCAGAACGCGGCGGTGGCGAGCGTCCGCGACGCGCGGTGTCGATGTGCCGCCGTCGCAGCGGGTGTCTGCTTCACTGTCGCCATCACGGGCTCATTTCACTTTCAGGGCGCGGTCCGGGTTGTCGGCGTACAGCCACGAGCGATCGACCTTGATGCCGAGGCGCTTGATCTCGCCGTCCTCGATCCGGATCAACCGATCCGCCATGTTGATGACCTTTTGATCGTGGGTCGAGAAAATGAACGTGGTTTTCGTCGAGGTGTTGATTTTTTTCATCAACCGGAGGATGCCGTCGCCGGTCTTGTGATCCAGGTTCGCGGTCGGTTCGTCGGCGAGGATGATGCGCGGATGGATCGCGAGGGCCCGGGCGATCGCGACGCGTTGCCGCTGGCCGCCGCTCAACTGGTTCGGTCGATGGCCGGCGTACTTGCGGATGCCGACCACGTCGAGGTAGTGCGCCACGCGTTCCTGGCGCTCGGCCCGCGTCAACGTCCTGACCTGCAGCAACGGGTACTCGACGTTCTCGGCCGCCGACAGCACCGGCAGCAGGTTGAAGGTCTGGAACACGAAGCCGATCGTGCGGGCGCGCAGGTCGGCCAGTTCGTCGGCCGTCTTTCCGGCCACCTCGACGCCGTCGATCCAGATGCTGCCGGCGGTGGGCTCGTCGATGCAGCCGATCAGGTTCAGCAGCGTCGTCTTGCCGCTGCCGGACGGTCCCGCGATCGCGAGGAACACGCCCTCCTCGATGCTCAGCGTCACCTCCTTGAGCGCCTGGACGGTACGACGTCCGAGCGCATAGGCCTTGGTCACGTTCTCGAGGCGAATCAGTTCCATCTGCGTTCGGTCGTGATCGAAGTAAAAGGACGCGCGACGGCTTTCGCCGGGTCGCTCGGCGGCACCGCCCGGACCGCCCGGCGCCCCCTCGCGTCCGGCCGTCCCGAGCCGTTTGCACGGCCCGTCGGGCGGCGCCAGAATCGCGACGCGCGGCATCATAGCTCGCGTCCTCCTAGCCTTCGACCTCGTGACCGAATACATGAATCGCCAGATGAAGACGGCCGCCGCGCGGCTCCTGCGACTCGCCGTCGCGTCGGCGCTGGCCGCCGCCTCGATCGCCACCGCCGGCGCCGCGGACGATCCCGATCCGAAGGACATCGTCGAGACCGCCGACCAGATCCGCTTCCCGCGCGCAGGCTTCCAGGTGGACGTCAGCATCGCGTCGTCCGCCCCGTCGCGCGAAAGCGAGGTCCGCAAGTACCGCATCCTGTCCAAGGGCAACGAGAACACGGTCGTGATCACGACCGAGCCCGCGTCGGACAAGGGGCAGATCCTGTTGATGAAGACCCGCGACCTGTGGATCTTCCTGCCCGAGATCTCGCAGCCGGTCCGGCTGTCGCTCAGCCAGCGCCTGACCGGCGAGGTCGCGAACGGCGATCTCGCCCGCGCCAACTTCGGCGGCGACTACGTACCGAAGCTGGTCCGAAGCGAGACGGTCGACAACGAGGCCTACAACGTGCTCGAGCTGAACGCCGTCGACCGTGGCGTGACCTATCACCGCGTGCTGTACTGGGTCCGGCGCTCGGACGCCCGCCCGTTGAAGGCCGAGTTCTACGGCCTGTCGGACCGGCTGCTCAAGACCTGCCACTTCCAGAACTTCAGGAAGATGGCCGGCGAGATGCGACCCACCCGGCTGGTCATGGACGATGCGCTCAAGCAGGGCGAGCAGTCGGTGCTCGAGTACAGCAACATGAGACTGCGCGAGTTGCCGGACAAGGTGTTCACGAAGGATTACCTGAAGAAGCTGGATCAGTGAGGCGCGGGCGGACGCGGCCCGCACGCACCCCGCGCACCGCACGCGATCAGTTCATTCGCAGCGCGTCGACCACCGGCACGCGCGCGATGCGGCGCGCCGGCCACAACGCGGTCAGCGGCGTCGCGATCGCGCCGACGGCGAACGCCGTCAGCACGATGCCCGGCTGCAGCTGGATGCCGGCGGCATAGCCGCTGTTGGAATTGGGCGGCGGCGGCATCGGGATCTGCAGCGCGTTCAACAGCCACGCGCCGACCACGCCGACCAGCACGCCGAAGAGACTGCCGAGCAGGCCCACGAGGACGTTCTCGAGGATCACGAGGCGGAAGATCGGACGCCGTCGCGTACCCAGCGCCATCAGCGTGCCGAACTCGCCGGTGCGCTCGAAGATCGTCATGTTGACGCTGTTCGCGACGCTGAGCAGCACCGACAACAGGATGATGGTCTGCAAGAAGGCGAACTGCCGCTTGAACAGCTCGGCCGTCTTCTCGTAGAAGTCGGCGAGGTCCAGCCAGGTCTTGATCTCGTAGCGTCCCGCGTCGAGCCGGGCGGCGAGCGACGTCGCGACGCTGCCGGTGGCCGCCGTGTCGACGAGGTCGACGACGATCGCGTTGACGGCCTTCGACGCCAGCAGCTCCTGCGCCTCCGGCAGCGCGATGCGCACGGCGCGAGCGTCGTAGTCCTTCGAGAACGTGCGGAACACGCCGACGACGGTGAACTCGAGATTGTTGAGCGCGCCTTCGCCGGTGTTGAGCAGCAGCGTGACGACGTCGCCTCGATGCAGCGCCAGGCCGGCGGCCACGCCTTCGCCGAGCATGATGCCGTAGCGGTCCTCGTCGGCCAGCTTGCGGCCCTCGATCATCTGCAGCTCGGAGCCGAGCCGTGCCTCGGGTCCCGGTTCGATGCCTTCGCCGAGGATTGCGAAGTCGCTCCGGCCGTTGTTGAGGAGGCCCGCGAAGGTCAGCCGCGACATCGTCTGGCGAACCTGCGGCAGGCTCTTCGCGATGCCGAGCACCTCGTCCGGCCGATCGATCAGGTAGTTGAACGGGCTGCGCCTGCCTTCCGCGAAGTAGCCCTTCTTGTAGACCTGCAGGTGACCGAGCTGCGCGTGGATGGTCGACTCGCGCAGCGTCTGCAACGCGTACTCGACGAAGCCGCCGGACAGGATCAGGCCGGCGACGCCGGCCCCGATGATCGCCACCGTCAGCGCGGTCCTCGCCTTCTGGCGGAAGACGTTGCGAAGCGCCATGCGCAGGTCGGCGGCCGGAAACCGCGAGAGCAGCCGGGCGGCCACGGCATTCATCGGTTGTAGCGCAACGCGTCGACGATGACGAGGCGCGACGCCTTGCGGGCCGGATAGATCGCCGCGACCAGCGTGGTGCCGAGCGTGACCGCGAACGCGGACACGAGGATCGGCCCGGTAACGAGGATGGCACCGATGTAGCCGCTGGTGCGACCCGGCGGCGGCGGCATCGGGACGCCGATCGACGAGATCAGGTGCGCGCACAACAGCGCCAGCACCACGCCCAGCGCACCGCCCAGCAGGCCCAGGTAGAGGCTTTCCGTCAGGAACAGCGCGACCACCTTGCGCCGCCGGTTGCCGAGCGCCATCAACGTGCCGATCTCGCCGGTCCGTTCCAGCACGTTCATGATCAGCATGTTCGACACGCCGAGCACGACGATCACGGCGATCAGCACGCGCATGACGCCGAGCTGGCCGGACAGGAAGGTCACGGTCTTGGTGTAGAAATCGGACAGGTCCACCCAGCGGACCACGTCGAATTGCTTCGGGTCCGCGATGGCTTTTAGCGCATCGGCCGTGGCGTCGACCGCGGCCAGGTCGTCGAGCGCGATGACCCACGCGTGCGAGCCGCTGGTGCGCAGCAACTTCCTGGCCATCGCGAGCGGCATGCGGACCGCGACTTCGTCGTAGGCCCGCACCTGCGTCGAGAAGATGCCGCGCACCGTCGCTTCCGCCGCGGCGACGCTGCCGCCGGCCGTGTTGATCAGCAACACGACGCGGTCGCCGGCGTGGAGGCCGAAGTTGGCGGCGAGTCCTTCGCCCACGACCACCTCGTCGACCGACGACCCGTCGAGATCGGCACCGGCCCGGAAGCTGAGGTTGCGACTGACGATGGCCTCCTTGTCCGGCTCCACGCCGATGCCGACGAAAGACAGCGTCGCGTCGTTGAAGCTCATCAGCCCGCTCAGGTTCAGTCGGCTGCCGACCGCCACGACGTGCGGGGTGGCCTCGATCCGGCTTCGCAGCGGCGCGGCCGCGTCGAGCAGGAAGGCGTACGGATCGGCCACCCCTCGCTCGAAGTAGTCGTGGCGCACGACCTGGAGGTGGCCGAGTCCGCTCTGGATGGTCGACGTCCGCAGGTCCGAGAAGATCCACTCGACGAAGCCGGCGGCCACGACCAGCACGATCGTCGAGAACGCGATCGCCGACAGCGTGACGATCGAGCGCACGCGGTGACGAAACAGGTTGCGGAGGGCGAGGCGGTTCATTGGCGGCCGGGCGTGGACGTCCGGTCGAAGCGAGGCAGGGTCGACATTAGACCCAATCGACCCGATCGAAGCCAACTTGAGACGATCGTCCGGCGGCCCCGTGGCGTCGTGGCGTCGTGGCGTCGTGGCGTCGTGGCGTCGTGGCGTCGTGGCGTCGTGGCGTCGTGCCGCCGTGACGTCGTGACGTCGTGACGTCGTGGCTTCGTGGGGCTTCGGGGCTTCGGGGCTTCGGGGCTTCGTGGCTTCGTAGCTTCGTGGGGCTTCGTGGCGTCGTGGCGTCGTGACGTCGTGACGTCGTGGCTCGTCGTCGCGCCGCGTCGGTGGCCTGGTCGGAGGCCGCGCGAGACCGCGAGACCGCATACTCGACGCCTCTCCGCTTCGAAGGGACCCCGCCTTGTTCTCACCGAGCCGAGCCGACGTCCTCGAACTCGTGGCCGCCGCGATTCGCGCACCGTCGGCCGACAACCGGCATCACGTCCGCTTCTCGGTGACCGGCGACGGGCTGGCGCTGCGCGCCGATGCCTTCCACCTCGCCGGCCGGACGACGCATCGCCAGCTCCTGACCTCGCTGTCGTTCGGCGCCGTCGTGGAGAACCTGCGGCTCGCGTTGACGCGGAAGGGATACGACTTCGAGCCGCACTGGCATCCGGTCGCCGACGACCCCGCGCTGCTGCTGCGGCTGGCGTGGTCCGCGCTTGAGCGTACCGCGCAGGCCGACCCACTGGCAGCGGCGATCGACGGCCGCCACACCAACCGGCGCTTCTTCCGCGGCCCGCGTCTCACGGAGCTGGAGTTGGACGGGCTCGCCGCCGCGAGCGAGACGCCGGGCGCCTCGCTGCACTGGTTCGACACGTCCGAACGACGCCGGTCGATCCTGCGGCTGATGCGCTTCGCGGAGACCGCGCGTTTTCGTGATCGCGCGCTGCATGCCGAGCTGTTCGAGTCGATCGACTTCGCCGCGGGCTGGCGATCCGCCACGACCGAGCGGCTGGCGCCGTCCACGCTGGAAGTCGAAGCGTTGATGCGGCTGCCGTTCGCCGCGCTGCGCCGCTGGCCGGTCATGCGGGTGGCCAACGGCATGGGCGCCGCGTCGATGCTGGGCTGGCGCGCCGGCGATCGACTGTCCGGCGGATAACCCGCTCGCCGCCTGCCCCTATG
>CAHJXF010000238.1 GCA_903644065.1 Betaproteobacteria bacterium | reverse complement strand
CCGAAAAGATTCTCCGTCATGCCGCCGCCGGTCGATACACGACGGGACGGTCCCGGCGGACGGCCGTTGCCGCGAGTCGCGGAAGCCAACATAGCATGCGGCGGTCGCGGATCGATCCGACCGCGACGCGCCGCGGGCGACACGACCGGACCACAGAGGATTGCCGATGGACATCTCCGAACTGCTCGCCTTCGTCGTCAAGAACAAGGCCTCGGACCTGCATCTCTCCGCCGGGCTGCCGCCGATGATCCGCGTGCACGGCGACGTCCGCCGCATCAATCTGCCGCCGATGGAGCACAAGGACGTCCACGGCATGATCTACGACATCATGAACGACGGGCAGCGCAAGTTCTACGAGGAGAACCTCGAGTGCGACTTCTCGTTCGCGATCCCCGGCCTCGCGCGCTTTCGCGTCAACGCGTTCGTGCAGAACCGCGGGGCCGGCGCGGTGATGCGGACCATCCCGTCGAAGGTGCAGACGCTCGAGGAGCTGAACGCGCCCAAGATCTTCGCCGACATCTCGAACCAGCCGCGCGGCATCGTGCTCGTCACCGGTCCGACCGGCTCGGGCAAGTCGACGACGCTGGCCGCGATGGTCAACCACATCAACGACAACGAGTACGGGCACATCCTGACGGTCGAGGACCCGATCGAGTTCGAGCACGAGTCCAAGAAGTGCCTGATCAACCAGCGCGAGGTCGGTCCGCACACGCTGAGCTTCAACAACGCGTTGCGGAGCGCGCTCCGCGAGGATCCCGACGTGGTGCTGGTGGGCGAGCTGCGCGACCTGGAAACCATCCGCCTGGCCCTCACCGCGGCCGAGACCGGTCACCTGGTCTTCGGCACACTGCACACCAGTTCGGCGGCCAAGACCATCGACCGCATCGTCGACGTGTTCCCGGCGGCCGAGAAGGAGATGGTCCGCACGATGCTGTCCGAGTCGCTGCGCGCGGTGATCTCGCAGACGCTGCTGAAGACCAAGGATGGCAGCGGTCGCATCGCGGCGCACGAGATCATGATCGGCACGCCGGCGATCCGCAACCTGATCCGCGAGAACAAGATCGCCCAGATGTATTCGGCGATCCAGACCGGCCAGAACGTCGGCATGCAGACGCTCGACCAGAACCTGATCGAGCTGGTCCGTCGCAACATGGTCAATCCGGTCGAGGCGCGCAATCGCGCGGCCAACAAGGACAGTTTTCCGCTCTGACCGTCGCGGCCTCGCCATGATCCGCGCCATCGTCTCCGTGATCGCCGGCGCAGTCGCCGGGATGGCGACCATCGTCTTCGTCGAGGCGCTCGGCCACGTGGTGGTGCCGGTCGCGGGCGCGCCGAAGCCCGGGGACGCGGTCGCGATGCGCGACTTCCTGGCGCGCATGCCGGTATCGGCCTACGGCTTCATCCTGCTCGCGTACGCCGCGGGCTGCTACCTCGGCGGACGCGTCGCGGGCCGCATCGCGGGCTCGCGCGCATCGCGCAGCGTGTGGGCGGTCGGCGCGCTGCTGCTGGCCGTCACCGTCGCCAACTTCGCGATGATCCCGCACCCGTCGTGGTTCGTGATCGCCGCCATCGTCATCATCGTCGCAGCCACGTGGCTCGCCACTCGCGGCGCTCCGGCGCCCGAGGGCACCTGACCTTTAGAACGGAGTAGTCGCATGGAACGCGAGCAGGCCACCAAATTCATGTACGACCTCTTGCGCCTGATGGTGAGCAAGAAGGGATCCGATCTGTTCATCACGGCCGAGTTTCCACCGGCCTTCAAGATCGACGGCAAGGTGACGCCGGTGTCCAACCAGGCGATGACCGCGCAGCACACGTCCGAGCTGGCGCGGGCCATCATGAACGACAAGCAGGCGTCGGAATTCGAAGCAACGAAGGAGTGCAACTTCGCGATCAGCCCGGCGGGCATCGGACGCTTTCGCGTCAACGCGTTCGTGCAGCAGGGCCGCATCGGCCTCGTGCTGCGCACCATCACCACGCGCATCCCGACGGTCGAGGAACTCGGCATCCCCAACGTGCTGAAGGACGTGGTGATGACGAAGCGCGGGCTGCTGATCATGGTGGGCGCCACCGGCTCCGGCAAGTCGACCACGCTGGCCGCGCTGATCGGACACCGCAACGAGAACAGCTACGGCCACATCGTCACCGTCGAGGACCCGGTCGAGTACGTCCATCCGCATCGCAACTGCATCGTCACGCAGCGCGAGGTGGGCGTCGACACGCAGGACTGGTTCTCGGCGCTCAAGAACACGCTGCGCCAGGCGCCCGACGTGATCCTGATCGGCGAGATTCGCGAGCGCGAGACGATGGAGCACGCGATCGCGTTCGCCGAGACCGGCCACCTGTGCCTGGCGACGCTGCACGCCAACAGCTCCAACCAGGCGCTCGACCGGATCATCAACTTCTTCCCCGAGGAGCGGCGCCAGCAGCTGTTGATGGACCTGTCGCTCAACCTGAAGGGCATGATCTCGCAGCGGCTCATTCCGCTGAAGGACACCAAGGGCCGCGTGCCGGCGGTCGAGATCATGCTCAACTCGCCGCTCATCTCGGACCTGATCTTCAAGGGCGAGATCCACGAGATCAAGGAGATCATGAAGCGCTCGCGCGAACTCGGCATGCAGACCTTCGACCAGGCGCTGTTCGACCTGTTCGAATCCGATCACATCTCGTACGAGGACGCGCTGCGCAACGCCGATTCGGTCAACGACCTGCGCCTGACCATCAAGCTGCACAGCAAGAACGCCCGCGCCGCCGACCTGACCAAGGGCATCGAGCACCTGGGACTGGTCTAGAAGCGCGACGGCCCGGTCGAACGCGACCGCTGCGCTATGCTCGACCTCCGGACAGGAGGACGCGAATGAGCGACAGCAGCAACACGAAGACGATCTACGATTTCACGGCGAACGCGTTGAACGGCCAGCCGGCGGATCTCGCCGCGTGCCGGGGCAAGGTGCTGCTGGTCGTCAACACCGCGAGCAAATGCGGCTTCACGCCGCAGTACGAGGGGCTCGAGAAGGTCTACGAGCAGTACCGCGACCAGGGCTTCGAGGTGCTGGGCTTCCCGTGCAACCAGTTCGGCAGCCAGGAGCCGGGCGGTGCGGACGACATCGCGCAGTTCTGCACCAAGAACTACGGCGTGACGTTCCCGATGTTCGAGAAGGTCGACGTCAACGGCGCCGATGCGCACCCGCTGTTCCAGTGGATCAAGGGCGAGGCGCCCGGGCTGCTCGGTACCCGGGACATCAAGTGGAACTTCACCAAGTTCCTGGTCGCTCGCGACGGCACGGTCGTCGATCGTTTCGCGCCGACGACTCGCCCCGACGCAATGAAGGGCGACATCGAGAAATTGCTGAAAGCCTGAACCGCCGGCCTGCCGCCTGTGCATGCCCGCGGTCGACGCGAATCGCCTGCGGCCATGCGGTGGACCGACCTGTCGACCGCTGGCCGTGCGACTCAGCGGGCCATCGGCGCGTACGTGAACTTCTGGCCGCCGATCGCCGCCTGCAGCATCGCGCCGCCCTTGACGATCGTGAATACGGCGACGCCGTTGCGGTAGACGGCGACGGTATTCGTCTTGTTCTTGTTGATGCTGGCACCCGCGTTGGCACCCTCGGTGCCCGCGCTGGCGACCGCGCCGGCGGTGATGGCGACGGCCGACGCGTCGGCGCTGAATTCGAAGTTGCCGTTGGTGAACCGGTCGAACGCCTGCTTGTTCTGGAAGAAGATGATCTGGCTGTACGCCTGGCCGCCGATCTGCGGACCGACGCTGACTTCCGTCATCGACGTGTCGCCGACGTAGCGACCGTGCGCGAACACCCGCCCGGTGCCATGCGCGCCGGCGACGACGAGGCCGCCCTCGCCGATGGTGGGCAGTACCGCGTAGCCGTAGCTGCTGCGAAAGAACGAGGCGCTCTGGTTGCTCTTCTTGAACAGCGCGGTGGTGTCGCTGAACGGATCGGCGTGCGCGAGCGTGGCCGCGGTCAGGAAGGTCAGGGCGGTGGCGTAACGAAGCAGGGCTTTCATGGGGAGTCCTTTGATCGGTTGAGGGTCCCGCTCCGGGCGAGGTGACGACCCGGGTTCGGGATGGCTCGCATCCGGAGCGATGCTGATCGACGAGCGTCGCTGTCGGCGCCGGACGCGTTTGTCAGACATGGCATGGTTATCGCCGCGGTGCAACGCGGGTAGCGCCGCCTGGCGCGTCGGTGCGCCTCACGCGACGCAGCGCGTCGCCAGGAAGGGACCGCGACGCCGAGCAGCCAGCGTTCGAGCCGACTGCCGTCCAGATACCGCTCGACCGTGTCGGCCACCCGTCGAACGCCGTGTCGAGCGAGCGGGTCGACACGCCGAAGCACGTTTCGACGACGGCCGGCGACTCGGACGGGCCGTGCGCGGCGATCCGAGCACCGGTCCGGCCTGCCACCGATCGTCGTGCCGCGTTGGTCTCCGAGGACACCGTCGACAAAGGCGCCCGCGTCGGTCCGCGTGGCCCCGATCCTGATCGCGTAGCCCGGCAGTCGAGGCCGTCCAACTGCGACCATGGAGCCTGCAGGCGGCCGCCGACCCGCACCGCGGCCACTCAGCCGCAGTCCCGGCACCCCGTGCAGCGCTCGAACTCGTCGGGGTCGCTGATGCGCGGACGCGTCGGGCAGCAGCGCCCAGGTGCCGTACAGGTCCGCGAAGGCGCCGCCGCGGCCGATGTCGGAGACGAGCACGCTCGACGTCGACGCCGCGCCGCGCCGCGACACGACGCGCTGGTCGGCGAGCTCTTGCCTGCGCCGCTGATGGTTCCCACACCACGACGGCGCGCTTCAAGCGGTGCTCCATGGGTCGGCGACCGTGGGCGACGCGATGCACCGATATGCCGCTGGCGCCGGTGCCGCGGGCCACTGGTCCGCACGGGTCGGTCGTGGCGCATCGGTGGCCAGCCATTGCAGGGCCAGCATCCAGCCGGCGTGGCCGACGACGATCGAAGCGTCGCTGTCGCCGACGGAGCCGGCGACCCGATCGAAGAAAGCGTCGACGCTTTCTCCGTCCCCC
Source organism: Betaproteobacteria bacterium (assembly GCA_903644065.1). Taxonomy (GTDB): domain Bacteria; phylum Pseudomonadota; class Gammaproteobacteria; order Burkholderiales; family Burkholderiaceae_D; genus CAHJXF01. The sequence continues at coordinate 518 of CAHJXF010000238.1, read as the reverse complement.
GGTCGCCCGCGCAGGAAGTCGACGCACCATGCGTCGATCTCGTTACGCGGGACGTCGGCCCAGCATCGTCCGTCCCAGGCGCCGAAGTCCATCTCGGCCAGGGCGGCCGCCCGCTCGTGGCGCCAGCCCCAACGGCGCAGCCAGCGCCCGACGTCGGCGGTCCGCCGGAGCGGCGAAGTCAGCACGCGACGCGGCAGGCCGTGAAGTCGCGCGAAGCTTTGGATGCGCCGGGCCAGGCGCTTCGCCTTCCGCGGATCGACCGGCAGGTCGGTGCGGCCGATGCAGCGCCCGACCGCGCCGGACGGCCGCGGATGACGCCACACGTGCAGCACGGGGCTATCCGGCATGGCGCGCGCCCGCCACCGCCAGCCAGCTGAGCAGGCCGACGGCTTCGACGATCTGCTGCGTCGCGCCCAGGGTGTCGCCGGTGAAGCCGCCGAGCCGCCGCCTCAGCCACGCGCCGAAAGCGACGGTGGTCGCACCGCCCGCGACGAGTGCCGCGATCGCCGCTGTTCCTC
>CAHJXF010000237.1 GCA_903644065.1 Betaproteobacteria bacterium | reverse complement strand
GTCGCCACGGTCGTCCGGCGCAGGGGCACGGCCCGCCGCGGCCCGACGCAGCGCCGACGGCGCCAGCCGGTAACGGGCGCCGAAGGCGGCGTTGAAGCGGCGCACGCTGCCGAAACCCGAAGCGAAGGCGACCTGCGTCATCGACAGCGCGGTCTCCTGCAACAGTCGCTTCGCGAACAGCAGCCGGTGCGTCTGCACGACCTCGATCGGAGTCACGCCGAAATGTTCGAGCACGATGCGTCGCACCTGACGGCTCGACAGTCCGATCGTCGCGGCGAGCCGCTCCAGGGAATCGTCGTCGAGGGCCCCGGCCTGCAGGTGGCGGAAGATCGCATCGGCGAGCGTCGTGGCGTCGATCCGCCCCGGCGCCAGTTCGGGCCGGCAGCGCAGGCAGGGCCGAAAGCCCGCGTGCTCGGCAGCCGCCGCGGTGCGGAAGAAGTCGCACGACGTGCGCCGCGGCGTGCGCGCCGGACAGACCGGCCGGCAGTAGATGCCGGTGGTCCGGACGGCCGTGAAGAAATGCCCGTCGAAGCGCGTGTCGCGGGCGACGATCGCCCGGTAGCAGACATCGGCGTCGATGGGTCGGTGCGCTTCCATGCCGATCTTATACGCGGGCCGAACGGCCGGAACCAGCCGTTTTCGGACATCGAAGCGGTTGGATGCGGCGACGTGTCCGGATGGAAGCCGCGGCGCCGACCGGACGCGATCGGCCCCTGTCGAGGACCGTTTTATTGTCGAACGCGAACGGCGGATCCTGGTTGTCCGCCCTTACAATCTGCGCGCCGTTCCACCCCGGCGACGCGACCCCCGCGTCGTCTCCACCGCCCTTCCATGCTGCAAACGACTCGCTCCAGATCGCATCGATGATCCTGTACGGCGTCACGATCGTCACGTCGGCGTTCCTGCTGTTCCTCGTGCAGCCGATCATCGCGAAGCAGATCCTGCCGTGGTTCGGCGGCACGGCCGCCGTCTGGACTGTGTGCGTCGTCTTCTTCCAGGCCGTGTTGCTGGCCGGCTACGCCTATGCGCACGGCCTCACGAGACGCTCCGCGCGGACCCAGTCGTGGGCGCACATCGGCCTGCTGCTGGTCAGCCTCGCGTGCCTGCCGATCATCGCCTCGTCGACGTGGAAGCCGTCACCGGGCAGCGACCCCACCTGGCGCATCGTCGGGTTGCTCGCGGCGACCATCGGCCTACCCTACTTCGTGCTGTCGTCGACCGGACCGCTGCTGCAGAAGTGGTTCGCGGAAGACGGCGCAATGCAGTCGCGTCGCGCCAGCGTCTATCGACTGTTCGCGCTTTCCAACGTCGGCTCGCTGGTCGGCCTGTTGATCTACCCGTTCGCCATCGAGCCGTATGCCACCCTGCGGCGACAGGCGTGGGGCTGGAGCGCGGCCTACGCGTGCTTCGCGGTCGCCTGCATCGCGACGGCATGGCGCGTCGGCCGGCGCAGGCAGGCGGCCGGCGGATCCGTGGACGACCGGTCCGCCGCCGCAATCGATGCGATCGACGCGATCGACGCCGGCGATGCGGTCGCGCCCGGGCCGGGGCGCTATCTCTTCTGGTTGTCGTGCGGCGCGCTCGGCTCCATGCTGTTGCTGGCGCTGACCAACCACATCACGCAGAACGTCGCGTCGATCCCGTTCCTCTGGGTGCTGCCGCTCGCGCTGTACCTGCTGTCGTTCGTCCTGGTCTTCGAAGGCCGGCAGGGTCGCGGCTGGTACGTGCGCCGCTGGTGGCTGGCACCGGTCCTCGCGGCGGTGATCGCGATGGCCTGGGCGCTATCGACGAATCGAGGCGTCCTGACGCTTCACGCCGCGCTGCCGATCTACCTGATCGGCCTGTTCCTCGCCTGCGTGTTCTGCCATGGCGAACTGGCTGCCATGAAACCGGCGCCCGCCTGGCTGACGCATTTCTACCTGTCGCTGTCGGCCGGCGGCGCGATCGGCGGCCTGTTCGTGGCGCTCGTCGCACCGAAGATCTTCGACAACTACTGGGAGACGCCGATCGCGTTGTTCGGCGTCTGCGTCGTGGCCGCGATCACGCTGCGCCGCCAGTCATTGCGCGACTGGCCGGTGTGCCTGCTTCTCGGTGGCGTCGCGTCGATGCTCGTGCTCTTCGCCGGTGGCGGCGCCCCGTTCGAAGCGGCGCGCAACACGCTGTTCGGCGCCAAGTCGGCCTCGGCGATCGCCCCGCTCGTCGTCGCAGCCGTGCTGTTGTGGGCGCTGGCGTTTCGGAAACGCTGGCCGCTGGCGGTCGTCGTGACCGGGCTCGCCTGCACCGGGTTCTATGCTCAAAGCTACTACCGCTTCCTGTCGCGGGACACGCTACAAGCGTCACGCAATTTCTACGGGGCGCTACGCGTGAAGGATATCGGAGTGGGTCGCGATCGAACCCGCGACCTGATGCACGGCGTGATCGTGCATGGCGATCAGTTCCTCGAACGCGACCGCAGGACCGCCACGACCTACTACGGAGCGACGTCCGGAATCGGACTGGCGCTCCAGCAGCTGCGAGTCGGCGACACGTCGCTCGACGTCGGGATGATCGGCCTCGGAGCCGGCACGCTGACGGCCTGGGGCAAACCGGGCGATCACTACCGCATCTACGAACTCAATCCCGCGGTCGTGGCCATCGCGGAGCGCGACTTCACCTATCTGGCCGACACCGGGGCCAGCGTGTCGATCGCGCTCGGCGACGCCCGCCTGTCGATGGAGCGGGAAGTCGCCGACGGATCGGCGATGCCGTTCGACGTCATCGCGGTCGATGCCTTCTCGAGCGATGCCATTCCCGTGCACCTGATCACCCGCGAGGCGCTCGACGTGTACCTGCGCCACCTGAAGCCCGACGGGATCGTGGCGTTCCACGTTTCCAACCGCTTCCTTCGTCTCGCGCCCGTCGTGGCCCAGCTGGCGCACGATGCCGGCCTGATCGCGGCGAACGTGGACGACGAGGCCAAGGACGCGGGTGCCCTCGATTCCGACTGGGTGCTCGTGACCCGCAACCAGGCCTTCCTCGATCGCCCGGCGGTGCGCGCCCGCATCTCGAAGATCGAACCGATCCCGGGCCTTCCGATGTGGACCGATCAGTTCAATAATCTCTTCAAGATCCTCAAGTAGACCGACCGACCCGCCATGCCCAGCAAATCATCCGCGAAGCGCGCCCCGACCCAACGCAGCGAGTCACCCGCGAAGGCGGCCCGGACCCGTCGCGCCGCGACCGTGCCGCCGCCGCTCGCGAAGCGGCCGCGGATGGGCAATCGCAAGGCGGTCACGCGCACCTCGTCGATCCATGGTCGCGGCGTCGTGGCCCGCGTGCCGATCGCCGCCGGCGAGCGCATCTGCGAATACGTCGGCGAGCGCATCGGCTGGCCGGAAGCGCTGCGTCGCCACCCGCACGACCCCGAGCAGCCGTTCCACACGTTCTACTTCAGCATCGACGACGACACCGTGATCGACGGCAACGTGGGCGGCGACTTCTCGCGCTTCATGAACCACTCGTGCGAACCGAACTGCGAAGCCGAACTGGTCGAGGGCAGGACGCTGCGCGTCTTCGTCGTCGCGCTGCGCGACATCGCCGTCGGCGAGGAGCTGGTCTACAACTACGGTCTCAGCCTCGACGAGCGCTACACGCCGACGCTCAAGAAGCAGTTCGCCTGCCACTGCGGCAGCGACAGGTGCATCGGGACCATGCTGGTGCCGAAGCGATGACCCGCTCCGGCCGCGCGAGGGCACAGCGTGCTTCGCGCCAGCACGGCGGCGACGCGACGACCGGAGCCGATCGCATCGTCTCGATGTCGGTCGACCCGCACCCAAGCGCGCACCGATCCTTCGCCGGATCCGTCGTGCGCCGCTGGGCGGTGCTCGGGTCGATCGCGTCGGCGATGTCGGTCGCCATCGCCGGATGCGCCTTCGCACCCCGGTCGACTGCCGGGTACGAAAGCGAAGTCGACAACCGGAAGGTCGAGCAGATCGAGCGGTCGGCGCGGGCCAACGGCGTCCAGGTCTATTGGGTCCGCTATCCGCAACGGAATGCCGACGTGCCGCCCGCCGTGCCCGCATCCGCCGGACGCTGACCCCTCTTTGGGCAAGCGCCGGCAAGCGCTCGGTCGCGTCACCGGTCGTCGCGGAGCGAAGCGTTCGCCCGAATGCGCGCAATATTCAACTGTCCTGTCATCGTCGTTCGCGCCATGTCCCGATCCGCTGCCGCCTCGTCCGTTCGCCACGCGTTGATTCGCCACGCGTTGGTTCGCCGCTCGTTGGCCGGCGCGGCGCTCGGCCTGTCGCTCGCGCTCGCCGGTTGCGGCGGCGATGGCGGCGGATCCGGCTCGACCGCAGCGGCGACGACCACGGCCGCCGCCCCGGCGACCGTCGAACAGCTCGCCAACATCTGCACACCGGCCGGAGAGAAGGCCTGGGAGCTGGCGCACCTGAACGACGTGTACCTGTTCTATCGCGACATCGTCGCCGTCGACCCGAACGCCTACCCCACGCCCGAGGCCTATTTCAACGCGCTGATCGTCACGTCGAAGGACCGCTTCTCGTTCGTCGAGCCGCAGTCGGTCGCCGACGCGTTCTTCAACGCCGGCGCGGACGTCGGCTACGGCGCCGTCTTCAAGCTCGACACGGCCAACCGGTTGCGCATCGGCTTCGTCGACGCCGGCGGACCGCTGGCCCTGCAGAACGTGGCGCGCGGCGCCGAGATCACCGCGATCAACGGCACGGCCGTGCCGGCGCTGACGACGGCCCAGCTGAACGCCGCGCTGTTCCCGACCAGCGTCGGCGTGTCGTTGTCGCTGACCGTGCTCGACGCGAACCAGAGCGCGGCCCGCGGCCTGACGGTGTCGTCGGCCAGCGTGGTCGAGGACCCGGTACCGCTCGCGCAGGTGATCCCGGCCGACGCCGGCCCGTCGTCACCGAAGGTCGGCTACCTGCTGTTCAACGATCAGATCGCCACGTCGGAGTCGGAGCTGGTCGGCGCCATCGCGGGCTTCCAGGCGGCCGGGGTCAGCGACGTCGTCATCGACCTGCGCTACAACGGCGGCGGCTATCTCTACATCGCGAGCGAGTTGGCCTACATGCTCGGCGGCAATCGGGTGAGCCCCAACGCCGTCTTCGAGAAGCTGACCTTCAACGACAAGCATCCCGAGAAGACCAACAACCCGGCCAACACCGTGCCGTTCTACTCGACGACGACCGCTGGCCAGCCGCTGCCCACCCTCGATCTGCCGCGCGTCTTCGTGATCACCGCGCCGGGCACCTGCTCGGCGAGCGAGTCGGTGATCAACGGCCTGACGCCGTTCGTGTCGGTGATCCGCATCGGCGGCACGACGTGCGGCAAGCCCTACGGCTTCATCCAGACCAACAACTGCGGCAACGCGTATTTCGCGATCCAGTTCCAGGGCGTCAACAACGCCGGCTTCGGCGACTACACGAACGGCTTCGCGCCGACCTGCGTCGTGGCCGACGACTTCACGCGGGCCCTCGGCGATCGCAACGAAGGGCGCCTGTCGGCCACGCTGGCCTACAGCCGCACCGGCGCGTGTCCGGCCAGCGCGTCGTCCGAGGCGACGTTGCAGGCGGCGACGAGCGGCGAGCGCGTGCTCGGGCGACCGGAACGGCAGGAGCGCCTGCTGCGCGGCACGACGATCCGCTGAC
>CAHJXF010000236.1 GCA_903644065.1 Betaproteobacteria bacterium | reverse complement strand
CGGCGGGCCGCCGAGATGGATGCGGCCGGTGCCCTCGACCATCACCGACTCGTCCGACAGCGCGGGGATGTAAGCGCCGCCGGCGGTGCAGCCGCCGAACACGGCCGACAGCTGCGGCAGCCCGTCGGCGCTCATGCGGCACTGGTGATAGAAGCCGGTGCCGAAGTGGCCGTAGTCGGGAAACACGCGGTCCTGCTCGGGCAAAAAGGCGCCGCCGCAATCGACCAGGTACAGGCACGGCAGGCGGTTCTCCCAGGCGATCTCCTGCGCGCGCAGATGCTTCCTGACCGTCTCGGCGAAGAAGCTGCCGCCCTTCACGGTGGCGTCGTTGGCGATGATCATGCACGGCACGCCCGACACGTTGCCGATGCCGGTGACGACGCCGGCCGAAGGCACCTGGTTGTCGTACAGGCCCCAGCCCGCGAGCGCCGACAGCTCGAGGAAGGCGCTACCCGGATCGAGCAGCAGCTCGATCCGCTCGCGCACCGGCACCTTGCCGCGCTCCAGGTGGCGGGCGCGCAGCTTCTCGCCGCCGCCGGCGAGCGCCCAGGCGGTCCGCTCGCGCAGTCGATCGGTCAGCGCCGCGTAACTCGCCGCGTTGTGCGCGAACGCGGGGGACCGTGGGTCGATCCGGCGAGCGATCACCTGGGCGGCCGAGCGACCGGCACGGGCGCGGCCAGTCCGTCGATGACGAGTTCGGTCAGTTCGTGCGCCAGTTGTTCGACGGTGGATCGACCCTCGGTAAACCATTCGAGGGAGCCGTTCAACGCGTTGATGACGAACAGGCGCACGAGGCCGAGCTTGCGCCGTGGGTTCCATCCGCCGCTTCGCACGCAGCGGCGCAGCAGGCCGGTCCAGAAGCGCTCGTAGGCGTCGCGCGTGGCGATGTGGGCCTGGCGGACCGACGCCGGGACCTGGCCGAAGATGCGGACGTTGGCCGACGTGTAGTCCTGAAGCTCGAGCAGCGCCGACAGATGCGCGCGCACGGCGGTATGCAGCAGGGTGCGGGCGTCGACATCGGCCGGCAACGCCATCACGGCACGCCGCACCTCCTCGGACACGCGCTCGACGCCGAGGCGCAGCACCTCGCCAATGATCATGTCCTTCGACGCGAAGTGGTAGTAGAGGCTGCCCGCCTGCATGCCGCACTCGCCGGCGATGTCGCGCAACGACGTGGCGGCATAGCCTTCCTGGCGGAACAGGCGGGCGGCGGTGTCGAGGATCAACTGGCGGCTGGCGAACGGCGCGGCACCCGGTGCGGCGGTCGGCGAGCGATGGTGCGGACCTCGTTCCAGCGCGGGCATCGGAAGCACACCTTGAAAGGAGCGGAGCAGCCGCCCGTCGCGGGCAGCCACGAACCGGTGGACACCGAGTTCGCATTCGAACAAACGTTCGTCAGATTCTACCAAACGTTTGTTAGAATGACAATCGAGGCCGCAACATCGGACCGGAGACTTCGCGTTCGATTCGATGGACAATCCCGCGCATGCCACGCCTGCACCGCCCCCCCGACCGTCCCGGTCCCGGTCTCCGTGACCCACTCACCAACGAAGATTCCGAGGGAAGCCCCATGAATGCGCCGGAAGCGATCGGTCTGCAGTCCCCGTCCCCCTACTTCACCGCCGAGCACGAGATGCTGCGCAGCACGATCCGGCGGTTCATCGCCGACCGCGTGATGCCCGTCGCCGACGCCTGGGAGGAAGCCGGCTTCGTTCCGCGCGAGATCCTCCACGAGATGGGCGAGCTCGGCCTGCTCGGCATCCGCTACGACAGCCGCTACGGCGGCAGCGAGCTCGACACGCTCGCCACCGTGGTGCTCGCCGAGGAGCTCGGCCGGTCGAGCTTCGGCGGCTTCGCGATCACGGTCCTCGTGCACACCGACATGGCGAGCCCGCACCTGTCCCACGCCGGCACGCCGGCGCAGCTCGAGCGCTACATGCCCGAAATCGTCAGCGGCCGCTCGATCGCGGCCGTGGCGATGACCGAGGCCGACGCCGGCTCCGACCTGGCCGGCATGCGCACCACGGCCCATCGGGACGGCGACGAATGGGTGCTCAACGGCTCCAAGATGTTCATCACCAACGGGGTTCACGGCGACGTCTATTTCGTCGCGGCCAAGACCGGCGGCGCATCGATCAACGCCGCGGGACGCAACCGCATGGTCTCGATGTTCATCGTCGAGAAGGGCACGCCCGGCTTCAGCGTCGCCCGGCCGCTGAAGAAGACCGGCTGGTTGTCCAGCGACACGGCCGAGCTGGTGTTCGACGACTGCCGCATCCCGGCGGCCAACCTGCTCGGCGAGGAGCACAAGGGCTTTTACGCGCTGATGAAGAACCTGCAGAACGAGCGCATCGTGCTCGGCGCCCAGGCCATGGGCGAAGCGTCGAAGGCGATCGAGCTGGCGATGGAGTGGGTCACGCAGCGCAACGCGTTCGGCACGTCGCTGTGGGACAAGCAGGCGATCCGCCAGCGGCTGGCGATGCGCGCCTCGCAGGTCGAAGCCGCGAAGGCCCTGGTCTACAACACCGCGTGGCGCGATGCGCAGGGGCAGCTGGTCACGAAGGAGGTCTCGATGATCAAGGCGCTGTGCGGCACGCTGGTCAACGAGGTCATGTACGACTGCCTGCAGTTCCACGGCGGCATGGGCTTCATCCGCGAGACCGCGATCGAACGCATGGCCCGCGACGCGCGGGTCCAGTCGATCGGCGGCGGCGCGACCGAGGTGATGCTGGAGGAAGTGGCGAAGCGGATGGTGTGAGCGGACACCGGCGGCGAGGCGCCGGGTCCGTCATGCCGCGACGCGTTTCAGATCGCCCCGCTGCACCAGGTCGTCCAGTGCCGCCGGATCGAACGAGCGGGTCAGCGCGGTGTCCGCGCCGATGAACAGGTAGAACGAGCGCAGCGGACTGACCCACGACAGGCGGACCCGCACCGGGCCGCCCGGGTCGCGCAGCTCGAACCATTCGCCCTTGCGCAAGTCGGCAAGCACGATGCCGGCCGTCGTGCTCCGCATCGCCGTGCGAAGCATCGATGGCGTCGAATCGTCGGCACTCCTGAGGCCGATGTCGGTGTGCCGCGCCGCGCCGGCGGCCGTGCCGTCCGCGTCGCCGACGGCGGCCGACCCGAAGGTGCCTTCGCGCAGATGCCGCGCGAACGCGTCGATGCCGTCGCCCGCCTCCGCGGCGACGGGCTGGAACGATCCGGCCGGAGCGCCGCGCACGGCGTACACCAGCACCCGGGTCCAATCGGCGAAGAAGCGGCGCTCGTCGTCGGTCGGATAGTCGATCAGTTGGAGCCCGTCGCGGATCGCCGCGATCATCGTGGGCAGCAGGCCCGCCAGCCGGGCGCGTTCGCCCGACGTGGTCTTCGGCGCGGTGGTCCACGCGAGATCGAAGCACAGGCGCTTCGCGCGGGCCAGCAACGCATCGCGACCGTTGTCTTCCGGACGACACGCGATCTCGACCAGCACGCGGCTCCACACGTCGAGCAGGAAGAAGCGCACCGCCCGGTCGACTTCGATGCCGGCCAGCAACTGGCTGATCTGGATCGTCGCCTTGATGACGAGGACGTCGCGGTCCTCCGAGTCGGGCACGACCGGGACCGGCGCGGTGCTCGCCGCGGTGGCGATGTCGACGATCGCGCGCTCGAACTGCTCGAGCAGCCGGGCATGTTCGCCGGCGTCCTCGAACGAGCCGCGGATCACGGTATGCACCACGCGCTCGAACGCCAAGCGGGCGGTGCGACCGCCGGGACTGGCCAAGTCGTGCTCCGCGGCCGACGCGACCAGCCGGTCCAGCAGGCGCCGGGTCGGATGGGTGCGCGACTGGAAGAACGACTGATCGGCCAGCGCCATGCGCAGCACCGGCAGTTGCAGGCGGGCCAGCGTGTTGCGGACGTCGGTGGCGAGGCGGTCGTCGGACAGGATGTGATCGAACAGGGTCGCGACGACGTCGATGCGGGTGCGATCCTCGGCGCTGGCGTGGTCGGCCAACCGGTCGCGGCAGGTGCGGATCACATCGGGCACGATCAGCATCGATTGCCGACGCGGCCCGCCGTCGGTCGGCGCGTCCGCGGGCGGGGCGGCCCGGTCCGCGACCGGGTCGGGCACGTCGAGCGGCAAGTCGATCGCCGTCTGCTCGCAGGCGAGATCGGCCGCGACCGCGTGCGTCTCCGCCATCTCCGCGATGGCGCGCAGCAGCGCACGGCGGCGGCCGTCGCCCTGTGCGGCGGCCGGCTCGCGCGAGCGCTGGATCGCGATGTCGGCGATCAACGCCTGGAACGGGTCGCTGTCGGTCGGTCCCGCAGGATCGACGGTGCCGCCGATGTCGGTGACCAGCGGCGCGAGCGCGTCGAACAAGCCGTCCGGCGGATCGAGCCGCGTCATGCTGGCGCGCCGGTCACGGTCCACGTCCGCGGGACCGGTCGGGTCGCGGGCGGCACGCTCCGATCGCCTCGCCGCATCGACGTTCGAGACGCCCGCTTCGGTCGGGTCGCCGGACGTCGCGCGAGAGGAGGGGCGGGCTGTGGTTGCTGGCATGCGGCGACGGACCGGCGTCAAGTTCGATCCGCCACGGCGTGACGATCGAAGCTCCACGAATGATCCGGATCGACCGGATCGGCGAAAACTTGAGTCGGACGCACTCCCCTTCGCGCTCGCCCGATACGCCGTGGCCGGCGCCATCCGGCCTTGACCGGCGCCCCGTCAGGGCGCCCGGTTCTCGCGCGTGAGAAGGACCACGCTGCAGACGATGACAGCAGTCGCCAACACCTCGGAGAGAGTGAGCACCTCACCACCCAGCGCGACGCCGAGGACGACCGCGATCACCGGGTTGACGTAGGCGTAGCTGATCGCGATGGTCGACGAGACCTTCGACAGCAGGTACATGTAGGCCGAGAACGCGGCGAGCGACCCGGCGAACACCAGGTAGACGAAGGCCGCGACGGCCAGCGGCGCCGGTGGCCAGGCCGCCGCCAGTTGCGGCCCTTCGCCGCGCAGCAGGCCGATGCCCGTCATCAGCGCCCCGCCGGCGATCATCTCGGTGGCGAACCCCATCGGCCCCGGCGCGAGGGTCAGCTTCTGCTGCGCCAACGCGGAGCCGAGCGTCCAGCAGACGATGGCGGTGACCAGGGCGAGCAGGCCGAGCGGATGTCCGGCGAGCTGCGGGCCGCCCGACAACAGCAGGATGCCGCCGAAGCCGATCACCAGGCCGACCCACTGCGCACGCTGCGGCCAGCGACCGAAAAGTCCCGACCACAGCGCCGCGGCGAGCGGGCTCGCGCCGATGAAGATCGCCGCCACGCTCGACGGGACGAACTGCTCGGCGTACACCACGCCGCCGTTGCCGCCGGCCAGCAGCAGCGCGCCGACGATGCCACCGTCGCGCCACTGGCGTCGCGTCGGCAGCGGCCGGCCGCGCAACGCGAGGAAGCCGAGCAAGAACGCGCCGGCGGTCAGGAAGCGCGCGCCGCCCTGCAGGAACGGCGGCAGCGAGACCAGCGTGAGGCGGATCGCGAAGTACGTCGAGCCCCACACGACGTACAGCGTGGCCAGGGCCACCAGGACGGACGGCGTGAAGCGGGCGGCGGGTGGGGAGACGGCGATCGAGGACATGAGGGTCCGGCTTCGGGGCCGGCGCTGCGGGCGGGTGGACTAGCGGCGGCGGGCCGTGCGACGCGGCGCGACGGCGCGCGATGCACACG
>CAHJXF010000235.1 GCA_903644065.1 Betaproteobacteria bacterium | reverse complement strand
CGCGATCAGCGGCGCTTCGCTGCGCGCGGCCAGCACGACCTTCGCACCGCGCTCCGCCGCCGCCTGCGCGGTGGCGAGGCCGATGCCGCTGGACGCGCCGGTGACGACGATGACCTGCTGCGAGACGGGCTTCAACTGGATGCGCATGGGAACTCGATCGATGAACGCCGCTCGATGGATCGGGCGGGCAGGACGGCGGACCGTCGTTGGTCGTTCCCGCACCGCCCGTGCCCGCACGCGGAGAGCGGCCGTCCGGAGCGCCGGTCGGCTAGCGACCGGCTCGCTGCTCGAGGATCTCGACGGCCGGCAGGGTCTTTCCTTCGAGGAATTCGAGGAACGCGCCACCGCCGGTCGAGATGTAGCCGACCCGGTCCTCGATGCCGAACTTGGCGATGGCCGCCAGCGTGTCGCCGCCGCCGGCGATCGAGAAACCCGGCCCCTCGGCGATGGCCTTCGCGAGCCGCTCGGTGCCGCCCGCGAACTGGTCGAACTCGAAGACGCCGAGCGGACCGTTCCAGACGATCGTGCCGGCCTTCGCGACGATCGCGGCGATGGCTTCGCTGGTCTTCGGGCCCACGTCGAAGATCATGTCGTCGTCCGCGACATCGTCGACGTCGCAGGTCCGCGCCTCGGTCCGGGCATCGAACTTCTTGCCGACCACGACATCGGTCGGCAACGGGACGTCCGCGCCGCGCTGCTTCATCTTGTCGATGATCGACTTCGCCTTCTCGACGAGATCGGGCTCGTTCAGCGACTTGCCGATCGGCTTGCCGGTCGCGGCGAGGAAGGTGTTGGCGATGCCGCCGCCGACGATCAGCTGGTCGACGCGATCGGACAGGGTCTCGAGGATGGTCAGCTTGGTGGAGACCTTCGAGCCGGCGACGATCGCGACCAGCGGCCGCCCCGGGCTTCGCAACGCCTTCTCGAGCGCGTCCAGCTCCTCGGCCAGCAGCGGACCCGCGCAGGCGACCGGCGCGAACTGCGCGATGCCGTGGGTCGTGGCCTCGGCCCGATGCGCGGTGCCGAAGGCATCGTTGACGTAGACGTCGCAGAACGAAGCCATCTTCTTCGCCAGCGCCTCGTCGTCCTTCTTCTCGCCGCGATTGACGCGACAGTTCTCGAGCAGCACGACGTCGTCGGGGTCCAGCGCCGACTGCCATGCCGTGTCGTCGACCCAGTCGGAGACCAGCGGCACCGGGCGCTTCAACAGCTCGGCGAGCCGGTCGGCCACCGGTCGCAACGAATCGGCCGGCTTGAACTCGCCCTCGGTCGGACGACCGAGGTGCGACGTGATCATGACCGCGGCACCCGCCTTCAATGCCGCCTCGATCGCGGGGACGGACGCCCGGATGCGCGTGTCGTCGGTGATCCTGCCGTCGTCGTCCTGCGGCACGTTGAGATCGGCGCGGATGAACACGCGCTTTCCTGCAAGATCGAGGTCGGACATGCGAAGGAAGTTCATGGGCGGCAGCAGGATCGGCGAGACATCAGATGGGAACGCAGCGGTATTGCAAGGCGGCCGAGGGAAACGCCGGCGGCTCCGGGTCCGTGCCCTGCACGTCGATCACGGCCAGTGCCTTGCCCTGCGCGGCGCAGTCGGCGAGCGCCTGCCGCTCGAGTTGCGTCTTCAACGTGCCCGAGGACACCGGCGCGAAGCCGCTGCGTCGGGTCAGGACGTAGTTGCCGCCCCCGAGATCGGTGCGTTGCGCAGGCGGCGCGGCGCAGCCGGCGAGCAGCGAGAGCACCAGCGCCGGCGTCAGCGCGCCGCGCGCAACGCGCCTGCGCAACCACGATCCGACCCGCCCCGGACGGCCCGTCACCGGGCCGACATCAGGTCGACCGTCGCGTCCAGCATGCGGTTGGAGAAGCCCCACTCGTTGTCGTACCAGCTCGAGACCTTGACGAGCCGACCCGACACCTTCGTCAACGTCGAGTCGAACACCGACGACGCCGGATTGTGGTTGAAGTCGTGCGACACCAGCGGCTCGACGTTGTACTCCAGCACGCCCTTCAACTCGCCGTCGGCGGCGGCCTTCAGGATCGCGTTGACCTCGTCGACCGTGGTCTCGCGCGACGCGATGAACGACAGGTCCACGATCGACACGTTGATGGTCGGCACCCGAATCGCATAGCCGTCGAGCTTGCCCTTCATCTCGGGCAGCACCAGCCCGATCGCCGCGGCGGCCCCGGTCTTGGTGGGGATCATCGACATCGTCGCGGACCGCGCCCGGCGCAGGTCCTCGTGATAGACGTCGGTCAGCACCTGGTCGTTGGTGTACGAGTGCACGGTGGTCATCAGGCCGTTCTCGATGCCGAGCCGGTCGTTCAGCGGCTTGACCAGCGGCGCGAGGCAGTTCGTCGTGCAGCTGCCGTTCGAGATCACCGTGTCGGTCGCCTTCAGCACCGCGTGGTTCACGCCGTGCACGATGGTCGCGTCCACGTCCTTGCCGCCCGGCGCCGAGATGATGACTTTCTTCGCGCCGCCCGCGATGTGCGCCGAGGCCTTTTCCTTCGTCGTGAAGAAGCCGGTGCACTCGAGCACCACGTCGACGTTCATCGTGTCCCACGGCAGCTTCGTCGGGTCGCGCTCGGCCAGCACCTTGATGCGATCGCCGTTGACGACGATGACATCGCCGTCGGCCGTGACCGTGCCGGGAAACTTGCCGTGCGCCGTGTCGTACTGCGTCAGGTGCGCGTTGGTCTTCGAGTCGCCGAGGTCGTTGATGGCGACGATCTCGATGTCGTGCTGCTTGCCGCCCTCGTAGTGGGCGCGAAGGATGTTGCGGCCGATGCGGCCGTAGCCGTTGATGGCGACTTTGATGGTCATGGAAAAGAAATGCCGTTGGTTGAGTTATGGGTGTTGCTCGACAGTGTCTTCACGATCCGCGCCGGGTCGAAGCCGCTGCCGCGACCGACGCGGCGACCGTCGCAGTCGCCTTCAACGCTTCATGTCGGCGACGACCTTCTTCGCGGTCGCGACGACGTTGTCGACGGTGATGTGGAAGAACTCGTAGACGTCCTTGGCGGGTGCCGACTCGCCGAACGTGTCGACGCCGATCACCGCGCCCTCGGCCCGCACGTACTTCCACCAGTAGTCGGTGACGCCGGCCTCGATCGCGACCCGCGGGATGCCGTCCGGCAGCACCGCCGCCTTGTAGTCCGCGTCCTGTCGGTCGAAGACCGATGTCGACGGCATCGAGACCACGCGGGCACGAATGCCGTCGGCAGCCAGCGCCTTGGCGCCGTCGACCGCCAGGCCGACCTCGGAGCCGGTGCCGATCAGCACGACCTGCGCATCGTCCGCGTCGACCAGCACGTAGCCGCCCCGCGCGATCAGCTTGGCCTGCTCGGGCGTCTTCTCGAGATAGGCGCAGTTCTGCCGGCTCAGCAGCATGGCGCTCGGGCCGCGCTTGTCCTCCTTGTTGCGATTGATCGCGCAGGCCCAGGCCATCGCGGTCTCGGTCGTGTCGGCGGGCCGCCAGACGTCGAGGTGCGGGATCATCCGCAGCGACGACGTGTGCTCGATCGCCTGGTGGGTCGGTCCGTCCTGGCCGAGGCCGATGGAGTCGTGCGTGAACACGAACACGGTCTGCAGCTTCATGATCGACGCCATGCGGATCGCGTTGCGCATGTAGTCGGAGAACGTCAGGAACGTGCCGCCGTAGGCGAGGAAGCCGCCGTGCGTGTTGAGGCCGTTCAGGATCGCGGCCATGCCGAACTCGCGCACGCCGTAGTGCACGTAGCGGCCGCCGTCGGACGCGACGCGGACCGTCTGCATGCCCTTCCAGTCGGTGTTGTTGCTGGGCGTCAGGTCGGCCGAGCCGCCGACCAGCTCGGGCAGCTCGTCGACGAACGCGGCGATGGCGGCGCCCGAAGCCTTCCGCGTGCCGACCGTCTCCTTCTTCTCGGCGCACGCGGCGAGCAGCTTGTCGACGGTGGCGGGCCAGGTCGGCGGCCGGTCGCCGGCCAGCCGACGCAGCAACTCGTCCGCGGCTTCGGGATGGGCCTTCCGGTAGGCGGCGAAGCGGTCGTTCCACGCCTGCTCGAGCTTGGCGCCCGCGGGCTTCGCGTCCCACGCCGCGTAGACGTCCTGCGGGATCACGAACGGCGCTTCGGTCCAGCCGAGTTCCGTCCGCGTGGCCGCCACCTCGTCGACCCCGAGCGCGTCGCCGTGCGCCTTCGCGGTGCCGCTCTTGTGCGGCGAACCGCGGCCGATGACCGTGCGGCAGACGACCAGCGTCGGCTTGCCGCCGTCCTTGCCCTGCTCGAGCGCTTCGTTGATCGCGGCGTTGACCGCTTCGACGTCGTGGCCGTCGATGCCGTCCGCGCCGCCGATAACGTTCCAGCCGTACGCCTCGAAGCGCGCGGCGGTGTCGTCGCGGAACCAGCCCTTGACGTCGCCGTCGATCGAGATGCCGTTGTGATCGTAGAACGCGACCAGCTTGCCGAGCTGCCACACGCCGGCCAGCGACGCGGCCTCGTGCGAGATGCCTTCCATCATGCAGCCGTCGCCCATGAAGACGTAGGTCTGGTGGTCGACGATCTTGTGGTCGGGCTGGTTGAATTCCTTGCCGAGGAGCTGCTCGGCCAGCGCCATGCCGACCGCGTTGGCGAAGCCCTGCCCGAGCGGTCCGGTGGTGGTCTCGACGCCGGGCGTGATGCCCAGCTCCGGATGGCCCGGCGTCTTCGAGTGCAGCTCGCGGAAGTTCTCGAGCTCCTTCATCGGCAGGTCGTAGCCGGTCAGGTGCAGCAGCGCGTACTGCAGCATCGATCCGTGACCGTTCGACAGCAGGAAGCGGTCGCGATCGGGCCACATCGGATTGGCCGGGTTGTGCCGCAGGTGATGCTTCCACAACGCGACCGCGATGTCGGCCATGCCCATCGGCATGCCGGGATGCCCGGATTCGGCCTTCTGCACCGCGTCCATGGCCAGCGCCCGGATCGCGTTTGCCATCTTGCCCGGCGACGCCACGCCGGCCGGGTCCGGGGACTTCTTCGAAACTTTCGTCATCGGTACGGCTGCCATGGATTTCGCCTGTGCACGTCGAGGTGGGAGAATCGCGGCGGCGGTCGTCGCGAACGAGGCCGCCATGGTCGCCGCCGATCGCGGCGCCTGTTATCGGCGGTGCTCGCATGTTGGAAACGAAGCCGCGCCGCCCGCTCGCCGATGCCCGACGGGTCGACGATTTTATCAGAGGACCCCGCATGCACCTGACCCCGATCGGCGCCGCGGCGAAGCGATGAGCGCGCCCCGATTCCATGTCGACATGCCGCTGGCGATCGGGCAACCGGTCCGGCTGCCGCGGGCCGTGACCCGGCATGCGCTGCGCGCGCTGCGGCTGCGCCAGGGGGACATGCTCGTCCTGTTCGACGGCCGTGGCGGCGAGTACCTCGCGCAGCTGATCGAGGCGCGCGAACCCGAAGCGGAGGTCCAGGTGATCCGCCACGACGATCGCGAAGCGGAGCTGGCGTGGGCGATCACGGTCGCCCAGGGACTGTCGTCCGGCGACCGGATGGACTGGACGGTCGAGAAAGCCGTCGAGCTCGGCGCCGCGACGATCGTTCCGCTGACGATGCAGCGCAGCGTGGTTCGGCTGTCGGACGAGCGCGCGGTCTCCAGGCGCGCCCATTGGCAGGCGCTGGCCGTCGCGGCGTCCGAGCAGTGCGGCCGCAACCGCGTCGCGACGGTCGACGAGGTGATGCCGCTCGACGACTGGTTCGCGACGCTGCCGGAGG
>CAHJXF010000234.1 GCA_903644065.1 Betaproteobacteria bacterium | reverse complement strand
CGACGTGGGGCGGCAGGCCGGCCGACAGCATCGACGCCATCGCCAGCGCGCCGCCGATGCCGCCCAGGCTGAAGCCGGCATGGAAGCCCGACATCATCGCGCGACCGGCATCGCGCTCGACCGCGATCGCCTGCAGGTTCATCGACACGTCGAGCGCGCCCAGTCCCGCGCCGAACCACAGCAGCGCGGCCGCGAGCGCGAGCGGATCGGTGGCGACGGTCAGCAGGCCGAGTCCGGTGCAGGCGATCACCGCCGACGTCGCGATCACCGCGCGCGCGCCGAAGCGCGCGACGACGTGGCCGGCAAGCGGCATCGTCAGCAGCGAGCCCGTGCCGAAGCACAGCAACAGCAACCCGAGCAGGCCGTCGTCGACCCCGGCGCGAGCCTTCGCGAACGGCACCAGCGGCGCCCACGACGCCATCGTGGCGCCGGCGACGAAGAACACGACCCGGGTGGCGCGCGAACGGCCGGTCGCGGTCGCCCCCGGCGCCCGCCCGCCCGTCATGACGCCAGCGCGCGCATCTCCGCGTGGAGGTCGGCCTTGCCTTCGAAGCCGATGCCGGGCAGTTCGGGCAGCGTGACGCGCCCGTCGACGACCTTCACGCCGTCGGGGAAGCCGCCGTAGGGCTGGAACAGGTCGGGGTACGACTCGTTGCCGCCGAGCCCGAGGCCGGCCGCGATCGCCAGCGACATCTGGTGGCCGCCGTGCGGGATGCAGCGCGACGGCGACCAGCCGTGCGCCTTCAGCATGTCGAGCGTGCGCAGGTATTCGACCAGGCCGTAGCTGAGCGCGCAGTCGAACTGAAGCCAGTCGCGGTCGGGCCGCAGGCCGCCGTAGCGGATCAGGTTGCGCGCGTCCTGCATCGAGAACAGGTTCTCGCCGGTCGCCATCGGCCCGTCGTAGTGCCGCGCCATCTCGGCCTGCAACGCGTAGTCGAGCGGGTCGCCGATCTCCTCGTACCAGAACAGGTCGTAGTCGGACAGCATCTTCGCGTAGGCGATGCCGGTGGCCAGGTCGAAGCGGCCGTTCGCGTCGACCGCGAGGCTCTGCCCCGGACGCAGCAGCTTCAGAACGGCCTCGATCCGCCGGCGATCGTCGTCCAGCGACGCGCCGCCGATCTTCTGCTTGACGACCGAGTAGCCGCGATCGAGATAACCCTGCATCTCGCGCACCAGGCCGTCGATCCCCTGGCCCGGCCAGTAGTAGCCGCCGGCCGCGTAGACGAAGACCTCGCGCTTCGGGACGCCGTCGCCGTAGCGCTCGGCGAGCAAGCGATACAGCGGCTTGCCTTCGGCCTTCGCCACCGCGTCCCAGAGCGCCATGTCGATCGTGCCGACGGCGACCGAGCGCTCGCCGTGGCCGCCGGGCTTCTCGTTGGTCATCATCGCGGCCCAGGCCCGGTGCGGGTCGAGCTCGCCGCGTTCGTCGAGCAGCGTTGCCGGCTCGGCCTCCAGCAGCCGCGGGATGAAGCGCTCGCGCATCAGCGCGCCCTGGCCGTAGCGCCCGTTCGAGTTGAAGCCGTAGCCGATCACCGGCCGGCCGTCGCGCATCTGGTCGGTGACGACGGCGACGAGGCTCAGCGTCATCTTCGAGAAATCGATGTAGGCGTTGCGGATCGCGGAGCGGATCGGCTTGGTGACTTCGCGGATTTCGAGGATCTTCATGGACGGTTCCGGAATCTGGGACGGTGCGGCCCGGATCATGTCGTTCCGTCGCATCGACGTCCAATCGGGATCGCCGAAATCCGACATCGGCCGCAGAAGCCGGGGATCCCCGGCATGGCCTGCTTTTATAATCCGTCGATGAACGTGTTCTACGAAGAAGACGGTGGTTTCAAGGCCGGCAACGTGTTGGCCGACCAGGGCGCGTCCCTGCAGGTCGAGTCGGCGAGCGGCAAGCGCAGCAAGGTCAAGAGCGGCCACGTGCTGTTCGACTTCCGCGAGCCCGATGCCGCCACGCTGATGCGCGACGCACAGTCGATGGCCGACGCGATCGACCTCGAGTTCCTGTGGGAGTGCGCGCCGCAGGCCGAGTTCTCGTTCAAGGAACTGGCTACCGACTATTTTGGACGGGCGGCCACCGCGATCGAGTCGGCCGCACTGGTCACGCGACTGCACTCGGCGCCGATGTACTTCTATCGCAAGGGTCGCGGCCACTATCGACCGGCGCCGCCCGATGCGCTGAAGGCCGCGCTGGCCGGCATCGAACGCAAGCAGCGCGAGGCCGCGCTGCAGGCGACCTACCGCACCGACCTGATCGAGGGTCGGCTACCGGACGCATTGCGTCCGCTGGTGCGCGAGCTGCTGTTCCGGCCCGATCGCAACCGCATCGAATACAAGGCGCTGATCGAGGCTGCGAGCGCGCGTCAGTGCACGCCCGAACGCCTGCTGCTCGCGGTCGGCGGCGTGGCGTCGGCCGAGGCCCTGCATCGCGAGCGCTTCGTTTTCGAGCAGTTTCCGCGCGGCGTCGACGCCGACGTGGCGCCGGCCGACGTGCCGGTGCCCGCGGTCGACGATCTGCCGCTGGCCGACGTCCAGGCGTTCAGCATCGACGACAGCGCCACGACCGAGATCGACGATGCGCTGTCGGTCACGTCGCTGCCCGCGCCCGATGGATCCGCAGCCGATGCCAGGGCGTGGCGGATCGGCGTCCACATCGCCGCGCCGGGTCTCGCGATCCGGCGTGGCGACGCGATCGACGCGATCGCGCACGAGCGCTACTCGACGGTCTACGCGCCCGGCGAGAAGATCACGATGCTGCCCGATGCCGTCGTCGCGGCCTTCACGCTGGCGGCCGGCCGCGCGTGTCCCGCGTTGTCGCTGTACGTCGATGTCGTCGATGCGGGCGCGAGCGCCGGAGACGCGGCCGTCGACGCGGCCGTCGACGAGAGCGCCCGTTGGCGCATCGTCGGCTCGTCCTCGCGGATCGAACGCGTGCCGATCGCGGACAACCTGCGCCACGACACCCTCGACGACGTCGTCACCGAGGCCAACCTGGCCGGCGGCACGGGCGACTATCCGCAGAAGGCCGCGATCACGGTGCTGTGGCACTTCGCGCGAGCCCTGCACGCCGGGCGTCAGGCCGCGCGCGTCGCCTCGGGTCTTCGTCCCGAATCGCACCAGCGCGCCGACTACAACTTCCGCGTCGCGCGGGACGACGGGCACGAACGCGTCTCGATCACCGAGCGGCGCCGCGGCGCACCGCTCGACACCGTCGTCGCCGAGTTGATGATCCTGGCCAACAGCACGTGGGGCCGGCTGCTCGCCGACCACGGCGTCGCCGGCATCTATCGGGCGCAGAACGCCGCGTTCGGACCGGCGGGCCGGGTGCGGATGATCACGCATCCGGCGCCGCACGCCGGCCTCGGCGTGGCGCAGTACGCGTGGAGCACGTCGCCGCTCCGGCGCTACGTCGACCTCGTCAACCAGTGGCAGATCGCGGCCTGTCTCGCGGACCGTGCCGCGCCGCCGGTCTTCGCGCAGAACGACGCCGACCTGTTCGCGATCGTCTCGGGTTTCGATGCGGCCTATGCGGCCTATGCCGACTACCAGTCGAAGATGGAACGCTACTGGTGCCTGCGCTGGCTGCAGCAGGAGGGCCGCACGCTGGTCGAGGCGCGCGCCAGCGGACGCGACGACCTCGCGATGCTGGTCGACGTGCCGCTGCAGATCCGCGTCCCCGGCATGGCGGTGGTCGGCCCGGCCGGCACGCCGCCCGGCACCACCGGCGTCGCGCGCGGCCAGCGCATCGAGGTCGAGGTGATCGCCTGCGATCTCGTCGACCTGTCGCTGCAGTGCCGGCTCGTCGCGATCATCGAGGAAGTCGACGCGCTCGACGACGAAGCGCTCGACGACGCGTCCGCCCCTGCGCTCGACGAGGACGCCGCATCCCTCGATGCGACGACGTCCGGTGCACAGTCGTCGAACCTCGCCGCGTCGGACGACGACGTGGATGCGAAGGCTTCGGCCGAAGACACGGGGGTGGCGGAGACCGCGTCCGCCGCGCCGTCGACCACGACCTGATCCGCCTCGACGCCATGCCGCGCGCCACGCCCGTATTGCAGCCTCTGCGCGGCATGACGCTGCCGGCCGACGACGGCCGGCCGATGCGGCCGCTGGGTCCCGCGAGCGGGGTTCGGCCGCCGGTGCGGGCGAAGGAACTGCCGCCGGGCCTGTTGATCGCGCTGGGCGTCTCGGTCGCCTTCCACCTCGTGCTGCTCGCGATGCGCTTCGCGATGCCCAACGCGGCCCTCTTCAAACCGCCCGACAGCGCGCTCGAGATCATCCTCGTCAACACGCGATCGACCGACAAGCCGCTCAAGCCCGACGCCATCGCCCAGGCCGACCTCAACGGCGGCGGCGACCAGGAACAGGGCCGGGCGACGTCGTTCCTGACGCGTTCCCCGCAGGTGTCCGACGGCGACGTGCTGAAGGAATCGCAGACGGCGCTGCAGCGCCTCGAAGCCGAGCAGCGCCGGCTGATGGCGCAGAGCCTGGCGACCGCCACGAGCGTCCTCGCGGAAGCGCCGAAGCAGACCGAAGCGCGCGACGATGCGCAGACCAACGACCTCGACACGTCGACGAAGGCCATCGCCCGCCTCGAAGCGCAGGTCGACAAGCAGACCCGCGACTACAACGCGCGGCCGCGACGCGGCGTATTCGGCCCGAACACGCGGGGCGCGAGCTACGCGATGTACTACACGCAATGGAAGGACAAGGTCGAACGCGTCGGCACGTTGAACTATCCGCAGGAAGCGCGCGGTCGCCTGTACGGCGACCTGACGTTGCGCGTCACGCTCAACCCCGACGGCACGATCTACAACGACGAGGTCGAAGTGATGCACTCGTCCGGCTCGCCGGTCCTCGATCGGGCGGCGCGGCGCATCGTGCTGCTCGGCGCACCGTACGGTCGCTTCTCGGACGAGCTGCGCCGCGACTACGACATCTTCGAGATCGTCAGCACGTTCCGCTTCACGCGCGGCGACGCGCTCGAGATGCGTTCGGAACGTCGATGAGGACCGCAGCGTGGCGAAGGCCCGGCCTGGCGCGCTTCGAAGCGCTGTGCGCCGTGGTGCTGACCGTGCTGACCGTGCTGGCCTTGCTGCCCGGCAGTGCCGCCGCGCAGGCCGGCGTCAACACGGCGCCGTCGCGGCAGACGCTCGAGGAAGCGGCGCGGGACGGCTGCGACGGCGTGTCGGTCGTCGTCGCGCGCTGCGCCGGCAAGACCGACGACGTCCCCGCCGGACAGGGGAACGATCCGCTGACCCGCTCCCGTGCCGCGGCCAAGGCCGCCTTCGATCGACGCGAGCGGGCGGCGCGCGGCGCGGCCCTCGACGGCAGTCGTGCGACGACGAGCGGCGACGCCGAACGGCTCGGCCCGGTCACCGTCACCGGCAGGACGACCGAGGACCAGGGGGTCGAACAGGTCCTGCAGCGCGCGCTGAACCCCAACACCGAAGGCACGTTGTCGCCCGACGGCAAGACCATCTCGCACTCCGGCCTCAACGGCTCGCGCTTCGATTGCGTGGCCAAGTGCGTCGGACCGATGTGCTGCGTCGAGGTGCGCGCGATGCCGAACCCCGCGCGCGAATCCAACTCCATCGGCCGCTGACGTTCGGACACCGATGAGCGAATCGCCGGCCGACCGCTACGGCGTCGTCGGCCATCCCGTCGCGCACAGCCTGTCGCCGGAGATCCACGCCGCGTTCGCGGCGCAGACCGGCGACACGATCGACTACCGGCGGCTGCTCGCGCCGCTCGACGGC
>CAHJXF010000233.1 GCA_903644065.1 Betaproteobacteria bacterium | reverse complement strand
GGACGATCTGACGGGGACGGCGGGCGAGCGTCGTCGGTGTCGGCGACGACCGCAGGCGGCCGCGGGACGAGCCCGGGCCACGGGGTCGAGGGGCCGCCGCTAGTAGCCGAGCAGGTTCTTCCGGACGTGCAGCAGGTGCTTCTCGCACTGGTCGGCCGCGCGCGACACGTCGCGATCGACCAGCGCCTCCACCAGGCGCCGATGCTCGACCTGGTACTCGAGGCGGCGTTCCGGCGTCAGGCTGCGGCGCTTGAGCAGGCCCCACTCGTCCTGCGACCGGGCTCGTCCCATGGCCTGGAACAGGGCGGTGACGACGCCGTTGTGCGCCGCGTCGGCGATGGCCTCGTGCAGCGCGCGATCCCAGCGCTCGAACTCTTCCAGCGTCGCCGCGCGCTCGGCGGCGTCGCAGCACCGCCGCATCTCGTCGAGATCGGGCGCCGTGGCATTGCGCACGACCAGACCGAGGATCGACGGCTCGAGAGCCAGGCGTGCGTCCATCAGTTCCGACGGACTGGTCTGCAGTGTCCGATCCGGTGCGGCGGCCTGTCCGAGCAGGGCCGCCGCGTCTTCGCCGACGTAGGTACCGCTGCCGACGGTCTGCGTGATCAGGCGCTGCGCCTTTAGCTGCAGCAGCACGCGGCGGACCGTCGAGCGACCGATCGCGTACTGCTCGCTCAGCTGTCGCTCGGTCGGCATGCGATGCCCCGGCTGCCATTCGCCCGAACGCAAGCCGTCGATGATCGCTTCGCGCAACACCGCCGCACCGTCCATCGATTCCTCCTTGTGGACCAATCGGGCCCAAATGTACTTCACCTGGCCAGCACTTGACACCTGTCGAGCGACGTTTAACATGGTCGATATCGGTCGGATTGGGTTTTATTGGTTCACGGGAGGCAAGTTGAGATACGCAACCTACTGTCGGCACGGCGAGCGAGGCGTCGGCGTGGTCGACACCGACGGCGCGACGCTGCATCCGCTGTCGCTCGTTGCCGACGCGGCGCGGTCGGGCGTGCTGGCGGTGATCGAACGCGCCGCGACCGGCGCGCTGCCGACGGCGCCGTCGGGCGAAACGATCCGACTCGCCGACGTCGTTCTCGAAGCGCCGCTGCCCGCGCCGCGCCGCAACGTCTGGTGCGTGGGTCGCAACTACCACGCGCACGCGAAGGAACTGTCCGCTTCGGTCTTCAAGGCCAACGATGCGAAGCCCGACGGCTGGCCGATCGTCTTCACGAAGGTGCCCGAGTGCGTGGTGGGCCCGCACGACGACGTCCGGTTGCCCGGCGCCGACGTCTCCGTGCAGATCGACTACGAGGCCGAGCTGGCCGTCGTCATCGGCAAGGGCGGCAAGAACGTGTCGCGGGCTCGCGCGCTGGAGCACGTGTTCGGCTACACGATCGTCAACGACGTCACCGCCCGCGACGTGCAGATGCGCCATCAGCAATGGGACATGGGCAAGTCGTTCGACACCTTCTGTCCGATGGGTCCGTGGATCGTCACCGCGGACGAACTGGACGGCGCCAACACGCGCGTTCGCTGCTGGGTCAACGGCGTGCTGCGGCAGGACGGATCGACGGCCGACATGATCTTCGACATCGCGACGCTGATCGAGACGGTGTCGCGCGGTATCACGCTGTACCCGGGCGACGTGATCGCCACCGGGACGCCGGCCGGTGTCGGCATGGGCCTCGCGCCGCCCAGCTACCTGCAGCACGGGGACTTGGTGCGCATCGAGATCGACGGGATCGGGCACATCGAGAACCGCTTCGTCGCCGCGGACGGTGCGTCGTGAGCGGCGTGGTGAACGGCCTCGCCTGGTACGAGCAGGGCGCCGGCGACCCGGTCGTGATGGTGCACGGGCTCGGCGGAACGGCGAGCGTGTGGGAGCCGCAGGCCATGCGCCTCGCGGAACATTTCCGCGTGGTGCGCTACGACCAGCGCGGCTCGGGCGCGTCGCGGAGTACGGAGGCGCTGTCGATCGACCGCTGGGTCGCCGACCTCGGCGAGTTGCTGGACGCGCTCGACCTCGACCGCCCGCATCTCGTCGGCCACTCGCTCGGGACGCTGGTCGTGCAGCATTTCGCGGCTCGTCATCCTGAGCGAGTGCGTTCGCTGGCGCTGCTGGGCATCAACCGGTCGCCACCCGAAGCCCGTCGGGCGGCGGTCCTGCAGCGCGCCGCCGAAGTCCGCGTCGACGGCGTCGCGTCGATCGTCGATTCGTTGCTGGCCGTGGCGCCGTCGCGGCACAGCGCCCGGCACGCGCCGGCGGCGATGGCGGCGATCCGCGAAATGATCAGCCGGCAGGACGACGCGAGCTACGCCGCGAGCTGCGAGGCGATGGCGCATTCCACCCGTCCCGACCTGTCCGGCGTCGATGCGCCGCTGCTGCTGGTGGCCGGTCTCGCCGACACGATCAGTCCGCCGCAGTTGTCGCGCGACCTCGCGGCGGACTACCCGGGAGCGCGTCTGGTCGAGTTGCCCGACTGCGGCCACTGGATGCCGCTCGAGCAACCGGAGCCGGTCAGCGAAGCGCTGCTCTCGTTCCTGCCTCACTGAGGATCGTTCGCTGAAGACCTCTTGCTGAAGACCTATTTGCTGAAGACCTCTTACCGAGGACCTCTCACCGAGGACCTCGTTCCGCCTGGACCGACTGGAGACCCGATGACCACCGCCTTCACACCCAACGCCAAGAACCACGACAACCTGTCCGCCCTCGCGTCCCGCGTCGTCCACGCCAACGACATGGACTGGGAAGCCATCGCCTACCCGGGCTGCTACGTGAAGACGTTGATGATCGACCGCGAGAGCGGCCTGCTCACCGTCCTGCTCAAGATGGACCCCGGCGCGGAGCTGCCCGACCACGAGCACATGCTCGTCGAGCAGACTTTCATGATCGAAGGTCGACTGGTCGACAAGGAAGGGCCCGAGGCGGGGCTCGAGGTTTCGGAAGGCGAGTTCATCTACCGACCGGCCGGCAGCCGCCATGCGGCGTACACCCCGGAAGGCGGCCTGATGCTGGCCATCTTCCAGGTGCCGAACAAGTTCTACGACAAGGCGGGCGCCGAGCTCGACCTGCTGGGCGACGCCTGGGGCCCGAAGTGGGCGCACGCGATGAAGTGAGCGACGGACCCGGCGACACGTCGGGTTCGACGGCGGTTCCGAACGAATAGAAGCGCATCGCGCGCTCGACATCGGAGACAACATGAAAGACACGCTACACGGCGCCGTGGCGCCGACGGCGCTGGTCGAAAGTCCGGGAGTGTTCGGCTGGTACCGCGAACTGGGCGGGCGCGAGCGGAAGACGTTCTGGGCCTGCTTCGCCGGATGGTCCCTCGACTCGATGGACGTCAATCTCTACAGCTTCGTCATCCCGACGCTGATCGGCCTGTGGGGGATGACGCGCGCCGACGCGGGCGTGCTGGCGACGGCAGCGTTGCTGTCGTCGGCCCTCGGCGGCTGGGCGACCGGCATCGTCGCCGACCGGCTGGGTCGCGCACGGGCGCTGCAGATCACGATCCTCTGGTTCGCCGTCTTCACGGCGATGAGCGCGTTGACCAACTCGTACTCGCAACTGATGTTGGTGCGCATCCTCCAGGGCTTCGGCTTCGGCGGCGAGTGGGCGGCCGGCGCGCTGCTGATCAGCGAGATCATCCGCGACAAGCATCGCGGCAAGGGCACCGGCGTGGTCCACAGCGGCTGGGCGGTGGGCTGGGGCGCGGCCGCCTTGCTGTACACGGCGCTGTTCAGCATCGCACCGCCCGAGGTCGCGTGGCGCCTGCTGTTCGCGGCCGGCCTCCTGCCCGCGCTGCTGGTGATCTTCCTCCGCCGGGTCGTCGAGGAGCCGCCGATGTTCGTCGAGATGCAGAAGCGCTACGCGGCGGGGCTGGAGCGGCGCAGCAGCCTCGAGATCTTCTCCGGCCCGTATCGGCGCATCACGCTGCTCGCCTCGCTTCTGGCCATCGGCGCGCAAGGCGGCTTCTACGCGATCATGACGTGGCTGCCGACCTACCTGAAGACGGTTCGTCACCTGTCGGTGCTGAACACGGGCGGCTACCTGATGGTGGTCATCGTCGCCTCGTTCTTCGGCTACGTGGTGAGCGCCTATTTCACCGACGCGATCGGGCGCAAACGCACCTTCTATCTGTTCTCGGTGTGCTCCGTCCTGACCGTGCTCGCCTATACGTTCCTGCCGATCGGCGACGGCGCGATGCTGGTCCTCGGCTTTCCGCTCGGCTTCTTCGCGTCCGGCATCTACAGTCCCGTCGGCGCCTTCCTGAACGAGCTGTACCCGACGGCCATCCGGGGATCCGGCGTCGGTTTCTGCTTCAACTTCGGACGAGCGATCGGCGCGCTGTTTCCCGCGCTGGTCGGCTCGATGAGCGCGGTGATCCCGCTCGGCGAAGCGATCGGCGCGTTCGCGATCGGCGCGTACAGCCTGATCGCGCTGGCGGCGATGCTGTTGCCGGAGACGGCCGGTCGCTCGCTTTACGCGGTCGAGGCCGAGTAGCTCGACGAGCGGGCCGGACGAGCGCTCCGGCGCGGGCGCGGGTGGACGCGGAATGCGTGCGACGGATCGCAGCGCGTCCGGTCGAGGCCGATCGCGTCACGGGCGATCCACCGGGCCGTCCGTCCGGTACGGACCGACCAGCGCGGCGAAGCGGGCCAGGTCGACGTTGCCGCCGCTGACGATGACGCCGACGCGCTGGCCCGCGAGCAGGGCACCGCGCTCGCGCGCCGCGGCGAAGCCCAGGCACCCGGTCGGCTCGACGACCATCTTCATCCGCGACGCGAAGAAGCGCATCGCGTCGACCAGCGCCGCGTCGCTCACCGTGAAGATGTCGTCGACGTCGCGGCGGATGATCTCGAACGTGAAGCGGCCGAGATGCTGGGTCTGCGCGCCGTCGGCGATGGTCGCCGGCGTTTCGATGTGGACGATGGCGCCCGTGCGGAACGAACGCTGGCCATCGTCGCCCGCTTCCGGTTCGACGCCGTAGATCCTGGTCCCCGGCGACAACGCACGGGTCGCGAGCGCCGAGCCGGACAAAAGACCGCCGCCGCCGAGGCAAACGAACAACGCGTCGAGCGGACCGACTTCCTCGAGCAGTTCCATCGCGGCCGTACCCTGGCCGGCGATGACGTGCGGATGATCGTAGGGCGGAATCAGGGTCAGGCCGTATTCCTCCGCGAGGCGGCGTCCGATCGCCTCGCGATCTTCGCGGTAGCGGTCGTAGAACACGACCCGGCCGCCGTAACCCCGGGTGGCCGCCACTTTCGTCGCCGGCGCATCGTTCGGCATCACGATGGTCGACGGCATGTCGAGCAGGCGCGCGGCGAGCGCGATGGCCTGCGCGTGATTGCCCGACGAAAAAGCCACCACGCCGGCTCGTCGCTGCGCGGCGTCGAAGCACGACAACGCGTTGAACGCACCCCGAAACTTGAACGCCCCCATGCGCTGCAAGTTCTCGCACTTGAAGAAGAGCCGGGCGCCGAGCGCCTGGTCGGCGGTGGTCGAAGTCAGGACCGGCGTGCGGTGCGCGTGCCCCGCGATCCGTGCGGCGGCGGCGGCGACGTCTTCGAAGGTCGGAAGCTGCATCTCGGGAGCCTAACGAACGTTAGGTCGATTCGAACAAACGTTAGGTAGGTGACGTCGTGTGGCGAGGACTGCCGTTCTTCGATCACCGATCACCGACCCTCGACTACCGACCCTCGACCACCGACCACCGACCACCGACCATCGACTACCTATCCCCCACCGCCGCCCAGAATTTACCCGCCTCCAT
>CAHJXF010000232.1 GCA_903644065.1 Betaproteobacteria bacterium | reverse complement strand
GCTCGGCGGCCTCGATGCCGACCAGGCCGGCCAGCGCCGCGTAGCGCGCCGTCATCGACCGGGCGGCATCGGGCCCGGCGGCGCGCCGATTCAACACGACGTAGCGCGACTCGCCGCGATAGCCGAAGCGCCGCGGCACGCCGGCGAGCCACGGGATCAACGCCGACTTGAAGCTGTTGGGCAGCACGAAGGCACGGTCGAAGCCTTCCGCCTGCACGGTGCGCGCGAAGGCTCGTCGCGCACGCCACTGCAGCGCGCCGTGCGCGAGGTCGGTCGCGATGACGCGGTCCACCTCGGGCATCGAGTCGAGGACCGGCGCCACCCAGCGCGGCGCCAGCGCCACCAGCGTCTGCTCGGGATCGGCCCGCTTAAGCAGCGTCAGCAGCGGCTGCGCCATCAACGCGTCGCCGATCCAGTTGGGCGCGACGACGAGCGTCTTCATGTCGTCGCACCGCCTTGCCCGGGACCAGCGGGAAGGGAACACCGGCTCCCTTCGGGACCCCGCTTCATCGCTCGATGGCGACGATCGCCATCGTCGAACGGCCGTCGCCCGCCGTCATCGGATCGAGGTCGTCGCTCGCCGATCCCGGCGGCCGCGCGTCGCCGGCACGGCGCCACCGGGAGCGGGTCGCCGGGCCGACACCGTGCCACCCGCACCGGTACCACCCGTCGAGCGGCCGCTCGGGCGTCCGGTGTCCGACGACCTCAATGCGCCCGCACCACCGTGCCGGCCTTCAGTCTATAGCGCGTGCCGCAGTACGGACACATCGCATGGCCCTTCGGTACGACGTCGAGGAACACGCGCGGATGATGGTTCCACAGCGGCATGCGCGGGTTGGGACAGAACGCCGGCAGGTCCTTGCCTTCGAGTTCGACGTGCGCCGCTTCGGGATCGTCGGGGTCTTGCATGGCTTGCTCCGGTGGACGGCCTTCAGACCTTGGCGAGCCAGGCCGCGTACTTCGGGTTCCGGCCGTTGACGATGTCGAAGAACGCCGTCTGCAGCTTCTCGGTGATCGGGCCGCGTGAGCCGTCGCCGATCAAGCGGCCGTCGAGCTCGCGGATCGGCGTGACCTCGGCGGCGGTGCCGGTGAAGAACGCCTCGTCGGCGATGTAGAACTCGTCGCGCGACAGGCGCTTCTCGGCGCACGGGATGCCGAACTCCTCGGCCAGCGTGATGATGGTCTCGCGCGTGATGCCGTCGAGCGCGCCACCCGACAGGTCGGGCGTGTAGAGCTTGCCGTCGAGCACGAGGAACACGTTCTCGCCGGAGCCCTGGCACACGTAGCCTTCGGGGTCCATCAGCATCGCCTCGTCGTAGCCGTCGTTGAGCGCTTCCTGGTTGGCGAGGATCGACACGGTGTAGTTGCCGACCGCCTTGGCCTTGCACATCGTGATGTTGGAATGATGGTGCGTGAACGACGACGTCTTGACGCGGATGCCCTTCGTCATGCCGTCCTCGCCGAGGTAGGCGCCCCACGGCCAGGCGGCGATCGCCACGTGGATGGTGTTGCCCTTGGCCGCGACGCCCAGTTTCTCGGAGCCGATCCACACCAGCGGCCGGACATAGCAGCTCTCGAGCCGGTTCGCCGCCACCACGTCCTTCGACGCGGCCACCAGCGTCGCGTGGTCGAACGGCACCTTCAACTGGAAGATCTTGGCGCTGTTGAGCAGCCGCTTCATGTGGTCCTCGAGCCGGAAGACGGCCGTGGACCCGTCGGCCTGCTTGTACGCGCGAATGCCCTCGAAGACGCCCATGCCGTAGTGCAGGGTATGGGTCAGGACGTGGATCGTGGCGTCGCGCCAGTCGACCATCTTGCCGTCCTTCCAGATGAAGCCGTCCCGATCGGCCATCGACATCGTGATTCTCCTGAGTGGGTGCGAGGCGGCGACGCGACCGGTTCGTCCCGAACGCCCGCGAGCCGTGCATTTTAACCGCGCGACCGGTCCGCGTTGACCGCGCGACCGGTCCGCGACCGATCGACCACCCGGCGCGGGTCGGGTCGTCGCACGACGCTCGCGGAACGACCTTGGACATCCTTCGCCGTTGCCGCCAATCGCTTCCCATCCGGCGCCGGTCACCATCGCCGCCGCGTCGCCGGCCAGAAGCCGCCAAGGCACGATGTCCTCGGGCTGCAGCCAGCCGGCCTGCCGCCGGGCCCGCACCGAGCGACTCGTCGCGTCGCGATCGCAGGCGATCGCCGGATGGGAGCGGTGGGAAATGGCAGGTCGTCGTGCTGCATGCGGGTCTCGGAACCCGGACGCGCGAAGGGGTGGCCGGGGCTCGACTTGTCGCGCGCGCGACGCCGCCGGTCGTCGAGAAGATGACGCGATAGGACCGGATCGCCCGTCTGATCGAAGGCCCCGAACGGGGTGAATATCGTGCGCCGCCTTCACCGCAGGCGCGGCGCGGTTTCGAGTCGTGCCGGCCCGCTCAGGCGGACCGGCCCGCGTCGCCGAGCGCGTAGTCGAAGTCGTAGAAGTGCCGGCCGTCCTCGATGCGGATCGCGAGGCGGCCGGTCAGGCCTTCGAGCTCGCCGCCACCCGAGTCGGGGACGACGGTGATCGACAGCGACGGCGTGCCGCGATCCATCGTGCCGGCATGCTGCAGGAAGAAGCCGCCGCTTCGGCCGTCGAGCGTCCCTTCGACCCGCTCGATGGCCACATAGCCGGCGGAGCCATTCGTCGACGTCATGGCCGTGAGCATCTCGCCGACGCCGGACGCGTCGAGGGCGCCGTGGTAGCGCTTGGCCAGCGACAGGCGGCCGATGCCCGAGGCCGTGCCGGCGTCGTGCACGGTTTCTGGAGACATCTCGACGTCGAAGCGGCCGCTGATGCGACGGGTCATGGTGCTCGCAGGTCGATCGATGCGGTTCTGTACAAAGGCGTCCGGCCGGCGGAGCCGCGCGCGGGTCCGACGTTCCGTCCCGCTCGGCCCGACGGACTCTCAATAGGCGACGACGTCGAACGACTGCTCGTCGACGCGCGTGCCGTCGACCATCACCTCGACCCGGTAGTGACCGATTCCGAGGTCCGAGGCGGGCAGGCTGCGCGAGAACCGGCTGGGCGTCCTGCCGAAGTCCAGCGTCTTCGCGCGTTCGGCGATCAGCGTCTCGCCTTCGTACCAGTTCCAGCGCACGGCATGCAGGCCGCCGGTACGTTCGGCCTCGGCCCAGGCGAAGTGGGTGACGATCACGACATGATCCTTCAACGCCACCTTGCGGGTGGGCACATCGCGGCTGCGCGGATCGTCGTTGGCCGTGATGACGCCGCTGTAATGGATCGACGACGACGCGCACCCGCACAGCACCCCGATCAGCGCGAGCAGGACAAACGGCTTGTGCATCGTGTTCTCCGGAGGGGGACGGTCGTCGCGTGGCGCCGGCGGCACGCGAAGGCAGCGGCATCGTGGCATACCCGGATGCGACTGCCAATGCGGGCGCGCGCCGGACGTTGCGCACTTCGGACGTTCGACCATCGATGCGCGAGCGCGGGCGGTGTCGCCCATCCGGATGACGCGCCGTTCGATCGCGGCGCTGGTGCGCCGGGCGGGGTCGCGCAGGCAACGCGAGCGGTCCGTTCGATGGCATCCACGAGCGACCCGGTCACCGGCGGAAAGGGAGATGACGCATCGCCCGACCAGCGCTGGCCGGTTTTCTCCGGGCCGGGCAACGTCCTCGAGCAAGATCGCCGAGTCGTTGATCGAGGCGCCGTTCCTCGACGTCGTGTTTCGACATGCGTCGTGCTGCGTGGTGCCGCGAGCCGGAATCGAACCGGCACTCCCTTTCAGGAAACAGATTTTGAGTCTATCGCGTCTACCAATTTCGCCACCGCGGCCACGCGTGCGAACGACGCCGTCATTGTGTCACAGCGATGGTCGGACTTGCTGGGCGGATCAGACGTTGTGCCATGCGACGGCGCAGCCGCCGTCGCTAGAATCGTTCGCATCGTCGTTCGTCGAGTCGGGGAGGAGTCGATGCTGGAGTCGCAGGTGGAGCGCTGGATCGTCTCGCGGGCGGGGCAGGAGATGCCGCTCGCCATCGAGCTGCCCTCCGGGCGCAGGATCGAGATGGGACCGAAGCCGTCCGTCCTGTTGCGCCTCCATTCGACGCCCGCGATTCGTACGCTGCTCAACCCGACGCTCGGCAACCTGGGCACGGCCTACGTCGAGGGCGACATCGATCTCGAAGGACCGATCGACGACATCCTCGACGTGGGCGTGCGCCTGTCGGCCTCCACCGGCGGGGACGACTTCACGCGACCCGACGTGGGCCTCCTGACGCGCGTGCTGGCGCACAGCCGTACCCGCGACAAGGAGAAGATCGAGTACCACTACGACGTCTCCGACGACTTCTATCGCCTGTTCCTCGACGCGAACCTGGTCTACTCGTGCGCCTATTTCCGCCACGACGACGACACGCTCGAGCAGGCGCAGACGAACAAGCTCGACCACATCCTGCGAAAGGTGCAACTGCGACCCGGCGACCGCCTGCTCGACGTCGGTTGCGGTTGGGGCGCGCTGATCATCCGCGCCGCGCAGCAGGGCGCGCATGCGGTCGGCGTGACGCTGTCCGGGAACCAGTACGCCTATGCGAAGCAGCGCATCGAGGCGCTCGGGCTCTCGCAGCGTTGCGAGGTGCGGCTGCAGGACTACCGGGACGTGCCCGAGGTCGACGGCTACGACAAGATCGTCAGCGTCGGCATGTTCGAGCACGTGGGCGTGAAGAACCTGCCGCTCTACTTCGAGCGCTTGCACCGCTTGCTGAAGGATGGCGGCGCGATGCTGATGCACGGCATCACGTCGACCCACCCCGACCGTCGCCAGGTCGGTCGCGGCGCCGGCGAGTTCATCGATCGCTACGTGTTTCCCGACGGTGAGCTGCCACACGTCGGCGACGTCATCCGCACGATGGCCGAGCAGGGTTTCGAGGTCGTCGACGTCGAGTCGTTGCGACGCCACTACGCGAAGACGCTGACGCACTGGGCGAACCGGCTCGACCGGCATCCGGCCGAGGCCGTCGCCGCGGCGGGGGAGAAGCGCTTTCGCATCTGGCGGGTGTACCTCGCCGGCTGCGGCGTCGGCTTTCGCGACAACTGGATGAACATCCATCAGCTGCTGGCCTGCAAGCTGGGCGGACCGGGTGCCGATCCGTTCCCCATGACGCGCGACTGGATGTACCGGTAGCGCCGCCGTCCGCGCACGGTCGTGGACCGTGCGCACCGCTTACAGCAGCGCGAACGGCAGGGCGGCCGGGTCGCCGCTCCAGTGACCGCGCGCGGCTTCCAGCCAGTCGCGCGCCTCGGCGTCGCGACCGTTCACGGTCGCCACGTCCGCGAGAATCCGTTCGCTGAGCGGGTCGCCGACCCAGCGCACCAGGACGCGCCTGGCCGCCTGCGCCGCATCGGCGGTCCGACCGTCTGCGAGCAAGGCGGCCGCGAGGCTGCGCTGCACCGGGTACCACCAGATCGGCGGATCGGCGATCTCGTCGAGCGCCGTCCGCTGCAGGTCGGCCGCCTGGCGATACGACGCGACGGCAGCCGGCCAGCGGTGCTCGAGCATCGCGAGGCGACCCTCCAGCACGAGGCGTTCGATGTCGACCAGGGCCAGCGCCTTGCCGGCGAAGCCGCCCAGGTCGCCGAGGCTCGCGCGATCGCGGGCGAGTTGCTCGGCGACCGCCCGGAGCTTTGCCGTGTCGCCGCGTCGCGCTGCCGACTCGCCGTGCGCATAGCGCCAGGCGGCGCGGGCCAGCGGCAACTCGTCGCCGGGGTCCGGCAGCGCTT
>CAHJXF010000231.1 GCA_903644065.1 Betaproteobacteria bacterium | reverse complement strand
CGCTGCGACGAGCGTGCGGCGACCGGCACGGCGCCGCTGGCCGCGCCGTCGTCGATGCGAAACGCGAGCATGCGCAGCAGCGTCATCGAGAAGCCGGTGGTCTCGTCGGGCGCGAGCGACAGGTCGCGTCGGCCGTGCGCGGCGACCTGGTAGTAGAGCTGCACGTCCTCGGGCGAGAGCCGCGCGGCGAGCGCCTGCAGCTGCACGGCGTCTGGTTCGTCCGCGTCGGTCGCAGGCGCCGCGGCGACCGACTGGATCATCGCGATCCGATGCAGCAGCGCGCCGAGTTCCTGCAGCGCGCTGCCGAACGACAGGCTGCGCGCCGCGACCTCGTCGACCACCGTCATGAGGGCGGGACCGTCGCCGTCCGCCAGTGCGTCGAGGATCCGCAGCAGGTAGGTCTGGTCGAGCGCGCCCAGCATGCCGCGCACGGTCGCCTCGCCGACGGTGCCGCCACCGTAGGCGATGGCCTGGTCGGTCAGCGACAGCGCGTCGCGCATCGATCCCGCGGCGGCGCGGCCGAGCAACTGCAACGCCGGCGACTCGAACGCGACCCCTTCCTGGTCCAGCACGAAGGCCAGGTGCCGCGCGATGTCGGGCAGCGGCATCTGCTTCAGGTTGAACTGCAGGCAGCGCGACAGCACGGTGACCGGGATCTTCTGCGGGTCGGTGGTGGCGAGGATGAACTTGATGTGCTCGGGCGGCTCCTCGAGCGTCTTCAGCATCGCGTTGAAGGCATGGCTCGTGAGCATGTGCACTTCGTCGATCATGTAGACCTTGAAGCGCGCGTTGGCCGGCGCGTACACGGCCTGCTCGAGCAGGGCCGCCATCTCGTCGACGCCGCGGTTCGATGCGGCGTCCATCTCGATGTAGTCGACGAAGCGACCGGCGTCGATCTCGGTGCACGGACGGCACACGCCGCACGGCTTCGACGTGATGTCGCCCAGCCCGTCGGGCCCGATGCAGTTGAGGCACTTGGCGAGGATGCGCGACAGCGTGGTCTTGCCGACGCCGCGCGTGCCGGTGAACAGCCAGGCGTGATGGAGCCGCTGCTCGTCGAGTGCATGCCGCAACGCGCGCACGACGTGCTCCTGCCCGACGAGCGTCTCGAAATTTCGCGGACGCCACTTGCGAGCGAGGACTTGATAGGACATGGGATGACCGAACGAAGGCCGATGGATTCGGTAGCCGAGCGCCGGAATACGGCTTGACGAATCAAGAAACGTCGAGGGCGGGGCGCTGCGACGGCGTACGTCCGTACGTCCGTACATCTGGAACCCGCAACGCCGCCATCGGCGTTTCCGGGACGTCAAGCAGAGGCGAGCCGGGTCCTCGGCACTTGCGGTGGGTGACTGTGGCTGCTTCGTTCCCGACCTGACCAGGTTTGCCACGCCGCAATGCGAGGGGGCCCGCCACCAACGATTCTAGCAGGCCTCCGCCCCGTCCGGCATCCCCGGACCGAGCAGGCCGCGTGCGCTCTTGAAACCATCGTTTATGTCATCATCTCCAGCGACTTGGAAGGTCGACACGACCGTTCACGACGAATTCGAATCGCATCCGGCGGTTCCACCCAGCGAGGCTTTCATGAGCGAATCCATCAAGACCGTATCGGACGCGTCATTCGACACGGACGTCCTGCAATCGAGTGGCCCGGTGCTGGTCGACTACTGGGCCGAGTGGTGCGGTCCGTGCAAGATGGTCGCGCCGATCCTCGACGAGGTGTCGAAGGACTACGCCGGCAAGCTCACCATCGCCAAGCTCAACGTCGACGAGAACCAGTCGGTTCCCGCCAAGTACGGGATTCGCGGCATCCCCACGTTGATGCTCTTCAAGGACGGCGCCATCGTCGGCACGAAGGTCGGCGCCCTGTCGAAGTCGCAGCTGACCCAGTTCATCGACAGCAATCTCGCCGATAGCGCGCCGCGGCCCACAGCGCGAACGATCCCCTGATCGTTTCGGCAGGACTGCGCAACGGCCGCGCAGTCCGCTGATGCATCCATGCAACAACCGCGTCGGGATGCCTCGGAAGTCCGCCGCATCGCTTGTGGAATGAGCGGGCGGGGTCGCACAATCCCGCTGTAACCCACCGATCGCCGGTGCAGGGTCCGCAGTCGGGACCCGGGTGCTGCGCCCAGCGCGCGCCCCCATCGCAGATTGCGCAGCACCGTTCCAGGTGCCAGCGCCGCTCCCGAACCGCAACACGTCTCCTGGTCGGGCAACGCCCGTCCATCGCTACCCCCTCCCCGTTTCGTCGCCGCTCGCAGCACCTCCAGAACCGTCGGACCCGTCCATCGGGGAACGCCCATGCACTTATCAGAACTGAAAGCCCAGCACGTCTCCGCCCTGCTCGAGATGGCGAACACGCTGGAGATCGAGAACGCCAACCGGATGCGGAAGCAGGAGTTGATGTTCGCCATCCTGAAGAAGCGGGCCCGCACCGGCGAGCAGATCTTCGGCGACGGCTGCCTCGAAGTGCTGCCCGACGGCTTCGGCTTCCTGCGTTCGCCCGAGGCCAGCTACATGGCGTCGCCCGACGACATCTACATCAGCCCGTCGCAGATCCGTCGCTTCAACCTGCACACCGGCGACTCGATCGAAGGCGAGGTCCGCACGCCGAAGGACGGCGAGCGCTACTTCGCGCTGGTGAAGGTGGACAAGGTCAACGACTTCTCGCCCGAGGCCTCGAAGCACAAGATCATGTTCGAGAACCTCACGGCGCTGTTCCCCGACGAGCCGCTGGTGCTGGAACGCGAGCTGAAGGGCGACGAGAACATCACCGGCCGCGTGATCGACATGCTGGCGCCGATCGGCAAGGGGCAACGCGGGTTGCTGGTCGCGTCGCCGAAGAGCGGCAAGACGGTGATGATGCAGCAGATCGCCCACGCGATCGCGGCCAACTATCCGGACATCGTGCTGCTCGTGCTGCTGATCGACGAGCGACCCGAGGAAGTGACCGAGATGCAGCGCTCGGTGCGCGGCGAGGTGGTGGCTTCGCCCTTCGACGAGCCGGCCACGCGCCACGTGCAGGTGGCCGAGATGGTCATCGAGAAGGCCAAGCGGCTGGTCGAGATGAAGAAGGACGTGGTGATCCTGCTCGACTCGATCACGCGTCTCGGCCGCGCCTACAACACCGTGATCCCCGCGTCGGGCAAGGTGCTCACCGGCGGTGTCGACGCCAACGCGC
The DNA here is from genome assembly GCA_903644065.1 of Betaproteobacteria bacterium. Lineage (GTDB taxonomy): Bacteria > Pseudomonadota > Gammaproteobacteria > Burkholderiales > Burkholderiaceae_D > CAHJXF01. Next base: position 2,637 of record CAHJXF010000231.1, on the reverse strand, counting down.
TGCAGCGACCCAAGCGCTTCTTCGGCGCGGCCCGCAACGTCGAGGAAGGCGGCTCGCTGACGATCATCGCGACCGCGCTGATCGAGACCGGCAGCCGCATGGACGACGTGATCTACGAGGAGTTCAAGGGCACCGGCAACATGGAGGTGCATCTCGAGCGCCGCCTCGCCGAGAAGCGCGTGTACCCGGCGATGAACCTCAACAAGTCGGGCACCCGGAAGGAAGAGAAGCTGATCAAGCAGGACCTGCTGCAGAAGATCTGGGTGTTGCGCAAGTTGCTGTACAGCATGGACGAGATCGAGGCGATGGAATTCATGCTCGACAAGATGAAGCAGACGAAGAACAACAACGAGTTCTTCGACCTGATGCGACGCGGCAGCTGATCGGCGCGCCCCGCATCGAGGCGCGCGATCGGGGCGCCCGACGGTCGTTGGGCGGAGCGGCGGAGTCGCCCGTTCGACGGCGTCGCCCGCCGCAACCGTTGCGCTGCGCGAGCATCGGCCGTCTGGCATAATCGCGCGCTTCGCTGTCCCGACCCCAACCGTGCAAGTAGTCCGCCGATGCGCCGCCAAGGCGCAGCCAACCCGTCGCGGACCGGCTACCGACGAACCGAGATCCTCATGAAAAAAGACATCCACCCCGCATATCGCGACGTCGCCTTCGTCGACCTGTCGAACGATTTCAAGTTCATCACCCGCTCGACCATGAACGCGCGCGAGAAGATCACCATCGACGGCGTCGAGTACCCGCTGGTCAAGATCGAGGTCTCGTCGGAGTCGCATCCGTTCTACACCGGCAAGCACAAGGTCATCGACACGGCCGGCCGCATCGACAAGTTCCGTCAGAAGTTCGGCAACCGCGCCGGCAAGGCCGCGGCCTGAAGCGGGCGAGCGGCGCATCGTCTGAACCGAGCACCGCCCTGGTCGCATCGGCGATTCCACAGAAAGGCAGCCTTGGCTGCCTTTTTTGTTGTTCGTTCCGCATCGACCCGGCCGCCCGGTCATCGGCGCCGCCGCCTCGAGTGTTGAATCGATCGTGAACACGATCTCGCCGACCATCCTGCGCACGTCGCAGTCGCCCGCCCGGTTGACGGCGTCCGAGACGCTCGAGCTGCCGCGCTGGGCCCTGATCGCACTGTGCCTGCTGTACATCCTGCCGGGGCTGGTGGGCCGCGATCCCTGGAAGAGCGAGGACGCGTCCGCGTTCGGCGCGATGTGGACGATGGCCACCGGCGCCGGCTACGGCGGCCTCGCGGACTGGCTGCTGCCGAACGTGGCCGGCGCGCCGATCCTCGACTCGGGTCCGCTGATGTACTGGGTCGGCGGCGCCTGCATCGCGCTGTTCGGACCGCTGCTCGGCGACGACCTCGCGGCGCGCCTGGCAACGGTGGGGTTCTTCTTCGTCACCGTGACGGCCGTCTGGTACGCGACCTTCCTCGTCGGCAGGCGCGCGGCGGCGCAACCGGCCGCGCTGGCGTTCGGCGGTCAGCCCGACCCGCGCGACTACGGCCGCATGCTCGCCGACGGCGCGCTGCTGATCCTGCTGGCCACCGTCGGCCTGCTGATCCGCGCGCACGAGAGCTCGTCGGACGTCGCGATGCTCGCGATGCTGTCGGTCTCGCTGTACGGCATGGCGCGCAGTCTCGACCAGCCGCGCGTCGGCGCCGCGTGGATCGCGTTCGCGCTGGTCGGCCTCGTGCTGTCGCGCGGTCCGGCCCCGGCACTGGCCATCGGCGGCCTGTGGATCGTGCTGCTGGCCGTCGACGGCGACTTTCGCGCGGCGCGCCGTGCCGGGCTCGTCGTGCTGCTGCCCGGCACGCTGCTCGGCCTGGCGATCTGGCCGGCGCTGACCGCGATCGCGGTGCCGGACGCGGGGCTGCACATCGCGCGGCGCCTCGACGAGTGGCGCCAGTACTTCGACGGCATCGACGCGCAGGCCGCGGGCAAGTACGTGCGCACGCTGCCGTGGTCGACCTGGCTCGCCTGGCCGCTCGCCGCCTGGGGCCTGTGGCGCTGGCGCGATCGGCTGGCGACCGCGCACGTCGTGCTGCCCGGCGGCTTCGTGCTCGCGATGTTCGCGGTGTTGTGCTCCACGTCGGACACGTCGGACGGGCAACTGCTGCTGGTCCTGCCGGGTCTCGTGATGCTCGCGGCCGTGGGCCTGCCCACCCTGCGGCGCGGCGGCGCCAACGCGTTCGACTGGTTCAGCCTGCTGGTCTACTCGTTCGCGGCGCTGTTCATCTGGTTCGCTTGGTTCACCAAGATCACCGGCTTCCCGTCCGGCTTCGCCCGCAGCATCGCGCGGCTCACCCCCGGCGCCGCCTACGAGTTCAGGCCGCTCGTGGTCGTCCTCGCGGTGGCGGCCTCGCTCGGCTGGATCGCCATCGTGCGCTGGCGCATCGTCGCCCATCCGAAAGTGCTGTGGCGCAGCGTGGTGCTGGCGTCCGCGGGACTGATCCTGGCGTGGACGCTGACGTCGACGCTGTTCCTGCACACGATCAACGACACCCGCACCTATCGCGTCGTGGCGGCCGAACTGATGACGGCGCTTGCGGCGGCGCAGCAGTCGGCCGCGCAATCTGCGACCGACCGATCGCGCGCCGCGCGGCGCGGCGCGATGCCGCTGGCGACCCGCGAC
>CAHJXF010000230.1 GCA_903644065.1 Betaproteobacteria bacterium | reverse complement strand
CCAGCTCGACGGGATGGCCGGCGTGGGCTGCACGCGGGGCGGTGCGAGGCTGCACGCCGTCGCGAGCAAGGCCGGCGCGAGCAGCGCGAGCCGGGACAGGCTCACGTCGGCACGCCCTCGTCCGCCGCGGCCGGCAGGTGCCCACCGAACCAGCGCCGCACCAGCACGTAGAACATCGGCACGAAGAAGATCGCCAGCGCGGTCGCCGTCAGCATGCCGCCGATCACCGCGGTGCCGATGGCGACGCGGCTCTTGGCGCCCGCACCGGTCGAGATCGCGAGCGGCAGCACGCCGAAGATGAACGCGAGGCTGGTCATCAGGATCGGCCGCAGCCGCAGGCGCGCAGCCTCGAGCGCCGCGTCGATGGCCGACTTGCCGTGGCGCTCGGCCTGCTCGGCGAACTCCACGATCAGGATCGCGTTCTTCGCGGCGAGGCCCATCGTCGTCAGCAGCCCGACCTGGAAGTACACGTCGTTCTCGAGGCCGCGCAGCGACACCGCCAGCGCCGCGCCGACCAGGCCGAGCGGCATCACCATCATCACCGAGGCGGGGATCGACCAGCTCTCGTATAGCGCCGCCAGGCACAGGAACACGACCAGCAGCGACAGCGCGTAGAGGATCGGCGCCTGCCCGCCCGAGATGCGTTCCTGGTACGACAGGCCGCTCCACTCGGTCGACGTGCCGGGCAGCTTGGCCGCGATGGCGAGCATGTGGGTCATCGCATCGCCGGAGCTCTTGCCCTCGGCCGCCTGACCCTGGATCTCGTAGGCCGACTGGCCGTTGAAGCGCGTCAGCGTCGACGGCGCCTGGCCCCAGCCGATGCGCGCGAAGGCCGAGAACGGCGACATCTCGCCGCTCGCGCCGCGCACCATCCAGTTGGTCAGGTCCTCGGGCCGCGAGCGGAACGGCGCGTCGCCCTGCACGTACACCCGCTTGACGCGGCCGCGGTCGACGAAGTCGTTGACGTAGTCGCCGCCCCACGCCGCCGTCAGCGTGGCGTCGACCTGCGACTGCGTGAGGCCGAGGGCGCCGACCTTCTCGGCATCGACCGCCACCGACAGCGTGGGGATGTCGTCGAGCACGTTGACGCGGACCGCCTTCAGCAGCGGGTCGGCCTGCGCGGCGGCCAGCATCTGGTTGAGCCGCGCCTTGAAGTCCTCGCGCGACAGGTTGCCCACGTTGAGCAGCTCGAGCGTGAAGCCGCTCGACTGGCCGAGGCCGCGGATGGCCGGCGGGTTGAGCGCGAAGAACTGCACGTCGCGCAAGCCGGCGAGCGCCGCGTTGGCGCGCTGCGTGATCGCGGCGGCCGCGTTGGCGCTGCCCTTGCGGTCGTCCCACGGCGCGAAGGCCATGAAGCCGCGACCGGCGTTCTGGCCGGTGCCGGCCTGGTTGCCGCCGGCGATCGCGTAGACGATCTGCACGTTGTCCTTCTCGTTCTGCAGGAAGTATTTCTCGATCGCCGCGGCCGCCTGCAGCGTGCGGTCCTGCGTCGCGCCGGCGGGCAGCGTGAACTGGATCTGCGCGATGCCCTGGTCCTCGACCGGCAGGAAGCTGGTCGGCAGCGTGGCGAACAGGAAGACCAGCAGCGCCGCCACGCCGCCGTACACCAGCAGCGCGCCGATCCAGCGCTCGATCACCCAGGCGACCACACGGCGATAGCGGTCCGACGTGCGCGCGAACCATTCGTTGAAGCGGTCGCCCGCGCGATGGGCGAGGTGCGCGATGCCGCGACCCGGCGCGGTCGCGTCGCGACGCTTCAGCAACGTGGCCGTCAACGCCGGCGACAGCACCAGCGCCACGACCACCGACAGCAGCATCGACGACACGACCGTGATCGAGAACTGGCGATAGATCTGCCCGACCGAGCCGCCGAAGAAAGCCATCGGCGTGAACACCGCGGACAGCACCAGCGCGATCGCGATCAGCGCCGTCTGGATCTCGCCCATCGAGCGGATCGTCGCGTCGCGCGCCGAGATGGTCGGGTCCTCGTGCATCACGCGCTCGACGTTCTCGACGACCACGATGGCGTCGTCGACCAGCAGGCCGATCGACAGCACGAGGCCGAACAGCGTCAGCGTGTTGATCGAGAAGCCGAACAGCGACAGCACGCCGAACGTGCCGAGCAGCACCACCGGCACCGCGATGGCCGGCACCAGCGTCGCCCGCCAGCTCTGCAGGAAGACGAACATCACGACCACCACCAGCGCGATGGCCTCGAACAGCGTGATGACGACTTCCTCGACCGACAGCTTGATGAACGCGGTGGCGTCCTGCGGATACGCGTACCGGTAGCCGGCCGGGAAGGTCGGCGCGCGTCGCTCGATCTCCTGCTTGACGAGCGCCGCGGTCTTCAGGGCGTCGGCGCCCGGCGCCAGCAGGACGGCGATGCCGGTCGCCGGATGGCCGTTGAGACGGCTGACCTGCGTATAGGCCTCGGAGCCGAGCTCGGCTCGCGCCACGTCGCGCAGCAGCACTTTCGAGCCGTCGCTCGACGTCTTGACGACGATGCGGCGGAACTGCTCGGGCGTGGTGAGACGCGAGCGCGCCGTGACCGTCGCGTTGAGCATCTGTCCGACGCTGGACGGCTGCGCGCCGATCTGCCCGGCGGCGACCTGCGTGTTCTGCGCCTCGATGGCGCCGATGACGTCGCTCGGCATCAGCCGGAAGCTCGCGAGCTTGAACGGATCGAGCCAGATGCGCATCGCGTACTGCGAGCCGAAGACGTTGACGTCGCCGACGCCGGGGATGCGGCCGATCGGATCCTGCAGCGTCGACACCAGGAAGTCCGCGACGTCGCCGTTGGTGACCCGGTCGGTCTCGTCGTAGACCGACACGACCATCAGGAAGTCGGCGTTGGACTTGGTGACGACGAGACCCTGCTGCTGCACCTGCTGCGGCAGCCGCGGCAGCGCCTGCTGCACCTTGTTCTGCACCTGCACCTGCGCGATGTCGGGGTTGGTGCCCTTCTGGAAGGTGACCGTCACGGTCACCGACCCGGCCGAGCTCGAGTTGGCCGAGAAGTAGATCAGTCCGTCGAGGCCGGTGAGCTGCTGCTCGATGACCTGCGTGACGCTCGACTCGAGCGTCTCTGCCGAGGCGCCCGGGTAGGTCGCGCGGATGTTGACCGACGGCGGGGCGATGTCGGGGTACTGCGCGACCGGCAGCGACAGGATCGACCCGGCGCCGGCCAGCATGATGACGATCGCGATGACCCACGCGAAGATGGGGCGATCGATGAAGACACGAGAGAGCATCGGCTGAAAAGAGGTCGGCGAGGGGTCGGCGCAGGGTCGGCGACCCGTCAGCGCGAAGGGCGCCCGGGGTCGGTCATCAGCGGGTCTTGCCTTCGGCGGGGGCGGAGGGGACCGACGCGGCGGTGCCGGCCGGCACCGGCCTGACAACCTGGCCGACCTTCACCCGGCCGAGGCCCTCGGTTACCACCTTCTCGCCGGCGGACAGGCCGCTCGACACCAGCCACTGGTCGCCGACCGTGCGGTCGGCGCGGACCGACTTCTGCACCAGCTTGTCGTCCGGCCCGATGACCATCACGGTCGCGCTGCCGCGCGGATCGCGCGCGACGCCCTGCTGGGGCACGAGGATGGCGTCGCGCACCGTGGACTGCGACAGGCGCGCGCGCACGAACATGCCGGGCAGCAGGAGGCCGGTCGGATTGGGGAAGCGGGCACGCAGCGTGACCGAGCCGGTATTGGCGTCGACGACCGCTTCGGCGAACTCCAGCCGGCCGGCGGCCGGGTAGTCGCTGCCGTCCTCGAGCCGCAGCCGCACGTCGGCCGACGACGGCATCGTGTTGCCGCTCGCCAGCGCACGGCGCAGCGAGATCAGGTCCGCGCTGGACTGCGGGATGTCGACGAAGATCGGGTCGAGCCGCTGAATGGTCGTCAGCGCGTCGCTCTGGTTCGCGGTGACCAGCGCCCCGGTCGTCGCGATCGATCGGCCGATGCGGCCGGTGATCGGCGCCGGCACGCTGGTGAAGCGCTGGTTGATGCGGGCGACATCGAGCTGGGCGCGGTTCTGCGCGACCGAGGCGGCCGCCTGGCGCGAGGTCGCCACCGCGTCGGAATAGTCCTGCTGGCTCACCGCTTCGATCTCGGCCAGCGGCTTGAAGCGACGCGCGCGCGCTTCGGCGGCCTCGCGCGTGGCTTCGGCGCTGGCGAGGTTGGCACGGGCCTGCGCTTCTGCCGCGCGATAGAGGCTCGGGTCGATGCGATAGAGCGTCTGGCCCGCCCGCACCAGCGAGCCTTCCTCGAACAACCGCGCCTGGATCACGCCCGAGACCTGCGGCCGGACCTCGGAGGTCTCGTAGGCCGCCGTGCGTCCCCCCAGCTCGGTCGCGAGCGCGACGGACTCGGTCTTGGTCACGACATAGCCGGCTTCGGGCGGCGGCGGCTTCGTCGTCTTGTCGGCTTTGGCGCTGCAACCGGCGAGCGACGCGACGACGAGCAGCGTCAGCCACGCGCGCGAGGCATCTGAAAGGCGCGGCGACGAGGCGGCGGGCGACGAGTCGGGCATCGAGAACCAGGAGATGGGAAGAAGGGACCCCGTCGACGTATCGGCAGGGAAACCCACAAACGAAGCGTGGCGCAAATTCGCGGCGGGTCCGGCTCGTGACCGGATGCGGCGAAGAAGGGCGTGTCACAAAACATCGCCAGCGCCGGCGCCCGTGGTCGCGGCGCACGGCGGGATACGGGCAACCGACGCCTCGGAGTCGTCGCGGACCGCTTGGTTCCACGAGGCCGATCGATCGACGCTCGATCAGATCGGTCGCGTGCGGTCCTCGAGCCACGTCAGCGCAGCGCCGTTCACCAGCGGTGTCAGGCGGGCGCGCACCGTCGCATGATAGTCGTTGAGCCACCGGCGTTCGTCGTCGCGCAGCAGCGCCCGGTCCACGCAGCGCGTGTCGATCGGACACAACGTCAGCGTCTCGAACTCGAGGAAGGGGCCGAAGTCGCCGCTGCCCGCGGCGTCCCCGGTCCCCGCTTCGTCGAAGCGCGCGGGCACGGTCAGCACCAGGTTCTCGATACGCACGCCCCATTGCCCCGGCCGGTAGATGCCCGGCTCGTCGGACGTGATCATGCCCGGCTCCATCGCGGTGTGCGGATCGGGCGGCGCGTGCGGCGAGATCGACTGCGGCCCTTCGTGCACGTTGAGGAAGTAGCCGACGCCGTGGCCGGTGCCGTGCCCGTAGTCGACGCCCGCGGCCCAGATCGGCGCGCGGGCCAGCGCGTCGAGCGTCGGCGAGCGCGTGCCGCGCGGGAAGCGGGCGGTGGCCAGGCCGATCATGCCCTTCAACACCAGCGTGAAGTCGCGCATCTGCGCGGGCGACACCGTGCCGACCGGCACGACGCGCGTGATGTCGGTGGTGCCCGACGTGTACTGGCCGCCCGAGTCGATCAGCAGCAGGCCGTCGCCTTCGATGACGGCATGCGACTCGTCGGTGGCGCGGTAGTGGGGCATCGCCCCGTTGGCATTGAAGCCGGCGATGGTCGAGAAGCTGCACGACACGAAGCCGTCGCGCTTCGCGCGCGCGGCCGTGATGCGCTCGTCGATGGTGAGCTCGGTGATCGGCGTGCCCCCGGCCTGCGCGCTCGCGAGCGCCGCTTCGAACCACGCGAAGAACTCGGCGAGGGCGGCGCCGTCCTGCTCCATCGCGCGACGCACGTGCGCAGCCTCTTCACTGGTCTTCCGCGACTTGGCGAAGGTCGACGGGTTGACGGCCTCGACCACCCGCACGCCCGACGGCACCGCCTCGCGGAACGCGAGCGTGACGCGCCGCGGATCGACCAGCAGGACGCGGTCGGGCGCCAGCGCCGCG
>CAHJXF010000229.1 GCA_903644065.1 Betaproteobacteria bacterium | reverse complement strand
CTTCCGATCTGCCGGCCTTGCTCGCGACGGCGTGCAGCCTCGCACCGCCCCGCGTGCAGCCCACGCCGGCCATCCCGTCGAGCTGGCCGGTCGGCGACGCCTACCTGAAGCAGAGCGAGGCGACGCTGCCGGAGGTGAGCTGGCGGGCGCTGTTCCACGACCCGCGGCTGCGGTCGCTGATCGAGCGGGCGGAAGCCAACAACCAGGACGTGCGGGTGGCGGTCGCCAACGTGGCCGCGGCGCGCGGGCAACTGCGGGCGCAGCGTTCCGCGTTGTTCCCGCAGGTCGGGCTGGGCAGCGACGTGGCGACCGGTCGCGCCGCGGGCGTGCCGGGCGGGCGGCTCACCAGCTACGGCTTCGACCTCGGGCTGAGCGCCTTCGAGATCGACCTCTTCGGCCGGGTCCGCAGCCTGAGCGAAGCGTCGCTGCAGGACCTGCTCGGTACCGAGGCCGCGGTGCGCGCGACGCGCATCTCGCTGGTGGCGGAAGTCGCCAGCGCGTATCTCACGGCCGCCACCGACCGCAGCCTGCTGGCCATCGCGAAGGACACCGAGGTCGCCGCGTCGCGCAGCGTGCAGCTCACCGAGGCGCGGCGGGCCGGCGGCGTCGCGCCGCGCTCCGACGTTCGCCAGGCGGAGACCGTGCTGGCCCAGGCGCAGGCCGACCGCGCGAGCCAGATCACGCTCGTCGCGCAGGACCGCAACGCGCTCGAGCTGCTGGTCGGCGCGCCGGTCACCGATGCCGATCTCGCCGATTCGATCGAGAGCGTCGATACGCTGTTCGACGAACTGCCCGCCGGGCTCGACTCGCACGTGCTGCTGCGGCGACCCGACGTGGTGCAGGCCGAGTACCGGCTGTACGCGGCCAACGCCCGCATCGGCGCGGCGCGCGCGGCGTTCTTCCCGACCATCAGCCTGACCGCCACGGCGGGCTTCGCGAGCGGGACGCTCGGGTCGCTGTTCAGCCGCGACGGCTTCACCTGGTCGACCGGCCCCGGACTGTCGCTGCCGATCTTCGACGTCGGTCTGCGGCGAGGCAACCTCGAGACCGCCGAGGCGACGCGCGACGCGGCCGTCGCGCAGTACCAGAAAGCGATCCAGGCGGCGTTCCGCGACGTGGCCGACGCGCTGGCCCGACGCGGCACGATCGAAGACCAGTTTCGCGCGCAGGCCGATCTCGAAGCGGCTGCGCGCGACAGCTTCTTCCTGGCCGACGCGCGCTACCGCGAAGGCGTCGATCCGTTCCTCAACACGCTGGACGCACAACGCACCCTCTACAGCGCCCGTCGGTCGCTGGCCACGGTCCGTCGCTTGCGGGCGGACAACCGGGTCGACCTGTACCGAACGCTGGGCAGCACCGATTGACGGCTGTCGGCCAGACACCGATCGGCAACAGCGCGACCCTGCGCACTCGCACGCTATGCTCCGATTTCATCGGCTCGTCATGTCGCGCGGGAACCCTGCGACCAGCCGCGGATCAGTCTCGGTGTCGTATCGGTCGAATCGGCTTCGATCCCACAAACTTCCATCTTCGGAGAACGAACATGCACCTCAACAAGATCGTCGCATCGCTTGCCGTCGCACTGCCCTTGCTGGCTTCGGCGCAGACCCCGGCCGTGACGCCGGCGGACCAGCCGCGCTCCAACCTGGAGAAGCAGCAGACCACCGAGAACGGCAATGCGCCGAAGTACGGCACGCCGTCGTCGGCGACCACCACGTCGACCCAGGATGCCGCCGCCGAGAAGGGCAAGGCGAAGCGGATGAAGTCGGACGGCGCGAAGGCCAAGACCACGACGGGCGATCCGGCGACCGATGCGACGTCGACCAAGGACGCCACGACGACGAAGTAAGCGGCGGTTCCCGGCATGAAGAAGGGCGGCCAAGGCCGCCCTTCTTCGCTGGTGCCTGACGTTCGCGCGGGCCTTGCGGCGCTCTCAGCTGCGCTTCGCGACGGCGCCGTAGATGACGAGGATCACGATCGCGCCGATCAGCGACGCGACGAAGCCGGCGTTCTCGGTCGGGCCGTAGAAGCCCACCGCCTGGCCGATGAAGCGGGCGAGCAGCGCGCCGCCGATGCCGAGGATGCAGGTCAGGAAGAAGCCCATGTTCTCCTTGCCCGGGTGGAGGAACTTCGCCAGCACGCCCACGATGAATCCGATGACGATCGTTCCGATGATGCCCATGCCCATGTGGTGCTCCCTGTTGATTGACGTACGGAACGGATAGTCGCCCGGCGTCGAGCCGACCGGACTAGGCCGACAACGCCTTGTAGCGGATCCGCTTCGGCTTCGCGCCCTCTTCGCCGAGCCGCTTCTTCTTGTCGGCCTCGTATTCCTGGTAGTTGCCGTCGAAGAACGTCCACTTCGAATCGCCCTCGGCCGCGAGGATGTGGGTCGCGATGCGATCGAGGAACCAGCGGTCGTGGCTGATCACCATCACCGAGCCGGCGAACTCCAGCAGCGCGTCCTCGAGGGCCCGCAGCGTCTCGACGTCGAGATCGTTGGAGGGCTCGTCGAGCAGCAGCACGTTGCCGCCGGCCAGCAGCGTCTTGGCCAGATGCAGGCGGCCGCGTTCGCCGCCCGACAGGTTGCCGACGATCTTCTGCTGGTCGCCGCCCTTGAAGTTGAAGCGGCCGAGGTAAGCGCGCGACGCCATCTCGAAGCGGCCGACCGTGAGAATGTCAGCGCCGTTGGCGACGTCGTCGAAGACGGTCTTCCGGTTGTCGAGGTCCTCGCGGGTCTGGCCGACCAGCGACACCTTCGCGGTCGCGCCGATCGCGACCTCGCCGCCGTCGGGCCGCTCCTGCCCGGCGATCATGCGGAACAGCGTGGACTTGCCGGCGCCGTTCGGTCCGATGATGCCGACGATGGCGCCCGCCGGCACCTTGAACGACAGGCCGTCCATCAAGACGCGCTCGCCGTACGACTTCCGCACGTCCTTGAACTCGATGACCTCGTTGCCGAGGCGCTCGGCGACCGGGATGAAGATCTCGTTGGTCTCGTTCCGCTTCTGGTACTCCTGCGAGTTCAGCTCCTCGAAGCGCGCGATGCGGGCCTTCGACTTGGCCTGTCGCGCCTTCGGGCTCTGACGCACCCATTCGAGCTCGGTCTTCAGCGCCTTCTGGCGCGCCGACTCGCTCGACTCCTCGACCTTCAGGCGTTCCTGCTTCTGGTCGAGCCATGAACTGTAGTTGCCCTTCCACGGGATGCCGTGGCCGCGGTCGAGCTCGAGGATCCATTCGGCCGCGTTGTCGAGGAAGTAGCGATCGTGCGTCACGCCCACCACGGTGCCCGGATAGCGCAGCAGGAACTGCTCGAGCCATTCGACCGATTCGGCGTCGAGGTGGTTGGTGGGCTCGTCGAGCAGCAGCATGTCGGGCTTGGACAGCAGCAGCTTGCACAGCGCCACGCGGCGTTTCTCGCCACCCGAGAGCGGACCGATCTTCGCGTCCCACGGCGGCAGGCGCAGCGCGTCGGCCGCGATCTCGAGCTGGTGGTCGCCGTCGCTGCCGGCCGTCGAGATGATCGCTTCGTAGCGCGCCTGGTCCTCGGCCAGCCGGTCGAAATCCGCGTCGGGTTCCGCGTAGGCGGCGTACACGGCCTCGAGCTTCGCCTTCGCCTCGAAGACCTCGCCGAGTCCCGACTCCACCTCCTCGCGCACCGTCGCCGCCGGGTCGAGCTCGGGTTCCTGCGGCAGGTAGCCGATCTTCAGGTTCGGCATCGGCGTGGCCTCGCCCTCGATGTCGGTGTCGATGCCGGCCATGATCCTGAGCAGGCTCGACTTGCCCGAACCGTTGGTCCCGAGCACGCCGATCTTGGCGCCGGGAAAAAACGACAGCGAGATGTTCTTGAGGATCTGACGCTTCGGCGGAACCATCTTGCCGACGCGGTTCATCGTGTAGACGTACTGGGCCATGAGCGCGTTGCGGTGTGACGAGGAGGCCGGAGCTTACCCGATGGACTGCGCTCGAAAACGGCACGGCTGGCGGGGCGAGCCGCTCCGGTTGCCAAGCGCGCACCGGGCCGGATACACTGCGCGACCCTGTTGCTCGGCAGTCCAAGCGCATGCCGTCCACCGCCCGCTATTTCGCCTTTCACTTTCCGCGCCGCACGGCGGGGACGAGACGGTAGCGCGCGCTGCACCGAATCCGAAACCGCCAGATCGCTGGCGGTTTTTTTTTGACTCAAGCAACGCGGCGATCTGTCGAACCAGAGTCATCAGGAGCTTCACCATGCCGATCAGCACCGACGACCTGCGCATCCGCGAGATCAAGGAGCTCACCCCGCCCTCGCACCTGGTCCGCGAGTTTCCCTGCTCGGAGCGCGCGTCGCGGACCGCGTTCGCCGGCCGCGCGGCGATCCATCGCATCCTGCACGGCGCGGACCAGCGCCTGCTGGTCGTCATCGGCCCGTGCTCGATCCACGATCCAGCCGCAGCCAAGGAGTACGCGCGGCGCCTCGTCGTCGAGCGCGAGAAGCACGCGAAGGACCTGGTGATCGTGATGCGCGTGTACTTCGAGAAGCCGCGGACCACGGTCGGCTGGAAGGGGTTGATCAACGATCCGGACCTCGACGGCAGCTTCCAGATCAACAAGGGCCTGCGCTCGGCGCGCGAACTGCTCGTGACCATCAACGAGCTCGGGCTGCCCGCCGGCTGCGAATACCTCGACGTCATGACGCCGCAATACCTCGCCGACCTCGTGACCTGGGGCGCGATCGGCGCGCGGACCACCGAGTCGCAAGTGCATCGCGAGCTCGCGTCGGGGCTCTCGTGCCCGGTGGGGTTCAAGAACGGCACCGACGGCAACGTGCGCATCGCGATCGACGCGATCAAGGCCGCGTCGCAGCCGCATCATTTCCTGTCGGTCACGAAGGGCGGGCACTCTGCGATCGTGTCGACCAACGGCAACGACGACTGCCACATCATCCTGCGCGGCGGCCGCACGCCCAACTACGACGAAGCCAGCGTCGCCGCGGCGTGCGCCGAGATGGGCCGGGCGGGGCTCGCCCAGAAGCTGATGATCGACGCGAGCCACGCCAACAGCGAGAAGCGCCCGGAGAACCAGGTCGGCGTGTGCGCGGAGATCGGTCGGCAGATCGCCGCCGGCGACTCGCGCATCGTCGGCGTGATGGTCGAGAGCCACCTGGTGGCCGGACGCCAGGATCTCGCCCCGGGCGCGCGTCTCGCGGACCTGACCTACGGCCAGAGCGTCACCGACGGTTGCATCGGCTGGCCCGACTCGGTCGAGTTGCTCGACCAGCTCGCCGCGTCGGTGCGCGAACGACGGATCAAGGAAAGCGAACGCGCCTACTCGGGTGGCTGAGCGATCCGGTGCCGGCGACCGCATGCGGGCGGCCACCGACGTCAGCGCTGCCCGGTCACTTCCTTGAAGAAGGCCTCGCTGTTGGGCTCGCGACCGAGGAACTTGGCGACCAGGCGATCGGGCGGTTCCTGGCCGCCCTGCGACAGGATGTCGGTGCGATAGCGGCGGCCGTCGACCGGGTTCATCAGCTTGCCGTGGAAGCCCGACAGCATGTCGAGCGCCAGCACCTCGCTCCACATGTAGCCGTAGTAGCCCGCCGCGTAGCCGCCCACCAGGTGGCCGAAGCTCGCCGGAAACAGCGTGCCCGGATAGGTGCCGAGCGGCGTGGCTCCTTCGATCTTGGTCCAGGCCGCCAGCGCGTCGTCGGGCTGCGGCGTGGTCAGCGACATGTCGAAGCTGGCGTAGACCCACTGCCGCGCGTAACGGATGCCGCGGCCGTACTTGCGGGCCGCGTCGAGCTGGTCGATCTGCGCAGCAACTTAGCTTCCGAGTCGAGAGCGAAACTGGTTTACGAGCACCTGATGAAATTTACAGATG
>CAHJXF010000228.1 GCA_903644065.1 Betaproteobacteria bacterium | reverse complement strand
TGACGCGCCGTCCGCGAGTCGATGGCCTACGCGGTCAAGGAGGTCTTCTACACGCTGCAGGGCGAGGGCGCGAACGCCGGCCGACCCGCCGTGTTCTGTCGCTTCGCCGGTTGCAACCTGTGGAGCGGTCGCGAGTCCGACCGGGCGACCGCGGCCTGCACGTTCTGCGACACCGACTTCGTCGGCATCGACGGCCTCGGAGGCGGCCGCTTCGCCGATGCCGAAGCGCTCGCCGACGCGGTGGCGTCGTACTGGCCGGCCGACCATCGCGGCGAACGCTTCGTGGTGTGCACCGGCGGCGAGCCGGCGCTGCAGCTCGACGATGCGCTGGTCGCGGCGCTTCACGCCCGCGGCTTTCGCATCGCGATCGAAACCAACGGCACGCTGCCGCTGCCGGCCGGGGTCGACTGGATCTGCGTCAGTCCCAAGTCGGACGCGCCGCTCGTCGTCACGCGCGGTCAGGAACTGAAGCTGGTCTATCCGCAGGCGCATGCGCTGCCGGAGCGCTTCGCCGGCCTGGCGTTCGAGCACTTCCTGATCCAGCCGATGGACGGGCTGCCCGGCGACCCGGCCGCCCGCGGGCGGCACACCGAGCGCGCCGTAGAATATTGTCTTTCGCATCCGCAGTGGCGCCTGTCGATGCAGACGCACAAGCTGCTCGGAATCCGCTGACGGCATCGGCGCTTCGCAAACCGACCCCGCTCCCTCCGACCCGCGCTCGTCCGCCGGGCGACCCATGATCGAGATCACCTACGAATTCTGGTTCGATGCCGCGCATCAGTTCCGCCATATGCCGGCCGGCCACAAGTACCAGGGACTGCACGGCCATTCGTTCCGCGCCGAGATCGCGGTGGCCGGCACGCCCGATCCGGACAGCGGCTTCATCGTCGACTTCGCGGAGCTCGAAGCCGCCGGCGACAGCATCCGCGAGCGGCTCGACCATCGCTTCCTGAACGAGATCGCGGGCCTCGAGAGCCCGAGCCTCGAGCACCTCGCGCGCTACGTGTGGAACGAGCTGAAGCCCCGCTTCGCGGGGCTGTCGCGGGTCGTGGTCCGCCGCGATTCGCATCGGCACGGTTGCGTCTACACCGGCGAGGTGTCGCCGGTCGTCGCGACGATGCCGTCGACCCGGGCGTTGATCGACGCGTGACCGATCGCCCGGCGGATACGGATACGGATACCGAGCCGGCGGCGCTCGAGCCCGCCTGGACGGTCGATCGTCTGGTCGAAGCGCTGTTCGCCGCGCGGCGCGACGGCACGGCGATCGCCGCGGAACGCATCGCGCGCGTCGTGACGTCGGCGGACATCGCCTATCGCGTGCAGGCCCGCATCGATGCCCGGCTCTCGCCCGACCGACCGGCCGCGGCCTGGAAGGCCGGCGCCGACTCGCGCGACAGCCTGCCGACGGCCGCGCCGATCGTGCCGTCGCTGGTCCATGCGAGCGGCGCCTCGCTCGTCGCGACGCATCCGGTCTGCATCGTCGAAGCCGAGATCGCCTACCGCTTCGGCGTCGATATGCCGCCGCGCGCCGCGCCGTACACGACCGACGAGGTGGCCGACGCCGTCGCGGGCATCGTGGTCGCGATCGAGGTCGTGTCGCCGCGCATCGCCGATTTCACGAACGCGTCGCCGCTGGTCAAGCTGGCCGATCACCTGGTCAACGGCGCATTGATCGTCGGCGACGGCACGACCGCGTGGCGCCGCATCGACCTGCGCCGTCAGAAGGCGACGCTGTCGATCGACGGCCGCGTGCAGCAGGCCGTGACCGGCTCCCATGCGCTCGGCAATCCGGCGGTGCTGCTGCCGTGGTTCGTCGCCCACCTGGGCCGGCTGGCGACGCTCGAGGCGGATGGGGCCGGCCCGCCGCGCGGCGTGAAGGCCGGCGACGTGGTGACCACCGGCTCGTGGACGAAGGTGGTCGAAGCGCGGGCCGGGCAGCGCGTCGACGTGTCGTTCGACGCGGTGGGCAGCGCGTCGGTCCGTTTCGCCTGACGCGTCAGGCCACGATTTCCCACGACGTCGCGGCACCGTCCGCTTCCAGCAACGCCCGCCGGGCCACCTGATAGCAGTCGTCGATGTGCCGATCGCCGAGCAGCTTCATCGCGCCGAAGCTGATCGACGCGGACACGGCCTGCCCGATCAGCGGCACGAACTTGACGACGCTCTTGGTGGTGACCCGCACGCCCATCTTCATCAGCACCTTCAGCACCAGGTCGCGCGTGACAAGACGGCCGACGAGCGTCGAGCCGACGCTGCTGACGAACATCATGACCGCGCGCTTGGTCTCGGGGTCCAGCGACTCGATCTGCGCGGGTGTCAGGCCGAAGCGCTCGTTGATGCTCGGCAGCAGCTTCAGCAGGATGGCGATGTCGGTGCCGACGTCGAGACCCGGCAGCGGTACCACGGCCACGCCGGCGGACAGCGCCGCGCGCCGCAGGACGAGCTTGCGACATTCGTCGCGGATCGCGTCGAGGTGGGCGAGGGCGCCCTCCGTTCCGGTCAGGATCGAGGGCGAGATCGATGGCGATAGCGGCGCGGTGCCGGTGGTCTCGGACAGACGTCGACGCAGACCCGACAAGGTCTTCCAGAAAGCCGTCGCCAGTGCCGTTCCGTTCGCCATCCCGTTTTCCCTCCGCTCGTCGACCGCTCGCCTGCCGCGCCTGCTCTCGAATCCGTCGTCCTCGCCCGTCGTCCTGCGCCATCGCGCGATGCGCGGCGCATGACCGCTCCATCGCGTCTCGTCGGACTGGGCGCGACGGTCCGCCGGATCCTCGTTCGCGCGGCCTCGTCGTCGCGCTCGGCCTGCCGAGTGCCGCGACGGCCTGGGCACGGACGCCAAGCGACCGGAGTTTGCCATCCACGGCATTCGACGAGCCGGGCGTCGCGACGTTCGCCGAACGACCGACCCGATACCCCGGAAGCGGTCGTCGAAGCGTCGGCAGACGGCGGGACGGCCTCGTCGACGAGACGCTTCGACCCGTCCGTCGAGCCGGATCCGATCCTCGCGCTGAACCTCGACGCGCGGGGCCGGGTCAGCGAAGTGGCGCGCGCAGCGCCGTCTCGCTCTAGGACCCCGTCGGCTTGAAGCTCCACAGCGTCGTCGGCAGCGCGGCCGGCGCCGAAGGCTCGAAGAACGCCGAGTCCTGGATCCGCGACGTCGTCACGTAGATCGTTCCATCCGGTCCCTCGGTGAACGTGTCGGGCCAGCGCAGCCGCTTGTCGTGGACGACCGTCGCGAGCGGCGAGCCGCGGTTCGACAGGTCGCGCACCTTGATCGAGTCGTCCTGCGGGGACGACACGTACATGCGACCGTCGCGCCGGCTGATCAGCAAGCCGTCCGCCGGGCCGTTGTCGCCGACGCTGACGATCTGGTCGGCCACCGCGACGCCGGGCGTGCGCAGCGCGCTGGTCGGTACGCTGTAGAGCGTCCTGCCCTTGATGGCCTGCCAGTACAGCGTCGCGCCGTCGCCCGACAGCGCGAGGCCGTCCGCAGAGAACTCGACGCCGCGACCGTCGGGGCGGCGCAACGGCTTGCCGTCGTACATCACGGTGACCGCCTTGTCGGGCTGCGTCGACGGATGACCGTCGAGCACCCGTCGCGACGATCCGGTCTCGAGGTCGACGACCACCAGGGCGCCCTTCGCGCCCGAGTCGGTCAAGTACGCGGTCTTGCCGTCCGGCGCGAAGCGTACGTCGTTCAGGTAGGAACCCTGCGGCGCCACGGTCTCGTCGAAGGCGATGGTCCGCGCCGGGCGGTTGGTCGCGAGGTCGATGCGGACAAGCTTCGGACCGTCCTTGACCACGGCCCCCATCGCCGGGGCCGCCGCGTCGAGCACCCAGACGTCGCCGTGCGCGTCGGCGACGACGCTCTGCACGCAGACCCAGTGGTCCGACGCCGTGACCTCGTCCTTCTTCGCGTTGCGCCACGCGTTCCACTCGGCGTTCGGGAACGGCACCACCTGGCCGTTCTTCAACTCGCCGACCGAGACCGCGCTGTCCTCGGTCCAGCGAGGGAAGTTGACGAAGATGCGGCCGTCCCGCGCCACGGTCACGCCGGTCACCTGATGCGCGAAGCTAGCGACCTGCGTCAGGGCGGCGCGTTCATCCGCGTGGACGTCGGTCAGGCTCAGCAGGGCGACGGCGGCGGCCAACACGGTGCGAGGGCGCCACGAGGCGGCAGGTCGTTCGAGGCGACCCGACGGGCGAAGCGAAGCGGATGAAGACATGGGGGATCCCTGGATGGAAAGCGTCGCGTTCACGACATCCATGCAGCGACCGCACGGACTCGGGCGAGTTGCGGTCGCGGCGACGGGCAGCGAAAAATCAGAGCATCGCCCTCGAGCGGGGATCACGATCCGAATCGACATTCAGCCGCTGGACCGTCAGCGCATCCGCTTTCCGTGCCACCGACTCAACGCGGTGGAACGATCGGTCGCCGAGCCGTCGATGGAGCCGGAGCGGCGAGCAGGCGTCCGGGCCTGCGCCGGCGCACCGGCTGATCGATCGCCGGGCACGGCACGCTGCCGACGACCCGGCGTCAGCTCGTCAGCCGCGTCTTCGCCAGCGGCGGATTCTTGGCGAAATAGCGGCGGATGCCGCGCACCACCGCGTCCGCGAGCTTCTCCTGATAGGCGTCGTCGTTCAGACGCTTCTCTTCGTCGGGATTGCTGATGAACGCGGTCTCGATCAGGATGCTCGGGATGTCCGGGGCCTTCAGCACCGCGAAGCCGGCCTGCTCGACCTCGCCCCGGTGCAGCCGGTTGATGTCGCCGATCTCGTGCAGCACCGCGTTGCCGAGCTTCAGGCTGTCGTTGATCTGCGCGGTCGTCGACAGGTCGAGCAGCACCCCGGCCAGTTGCTTGTCGCGCGTCGCGATGTTGACGCCGCCGATCAGGTCCGCCGAGTTCTCCTTGTTCGCCAGCCACTTCGCGGCCGTCGACGACGCGCCGCGCTCGGACAGCGCGAACACCGACGAGCCGCGGGCCTCGGGCGACACGAACGCGTCGGCGTGGATCGACACGAACAGGTCGGCCTGCACGCGCCGCGCCTTTTGCACGCGCACGTTGAGCGGCACGAAGAAGTCGGCGTCGCGCGTCATCAGGCAGCGCATGTTGGGCTCGGCATCGAGCTTGCGGCGCACGCGCTTGGCGATTTCGAGCACCACGTCCTTCTCGTGGCTGCCGCTCTGGCCGGTGGCGCCCGGGTCCTCGCCGCCGTGTCCCGGGTCGAGCGCCACCGTGATGATGCGGGCGACCGCCGGCGGCTTGCGCACGAAGGCGTCGCCGCGATCGGGGCGGGTGCTCCTGGCGTTCGCGTCCGCGTCGGGCGGCACGGGCGCCGCGGACTCGGCGGGCGCCGGCTTGAGCAGCGACTTCGAGGCCGGGTCGGTGCGCGTGTCGGGGATGAACTCCGGCGGCCCGTCGCGCTTGAGCAGGATCTCGCCGTCCGGCTTGTCGAGGAACGCCAGCAACGGATCCTCGACGGCGTCCGGGTAGAGGTCGAACACCAGCCGATAGCGGTACTCGCCGACCGGCGTCAGGTTGAACACCTGCGGATTCACGTGGCTCTTCAGGTCGAGCACGATGCGCACGACGTTGGGCCGGTTCTGGCCCACCCGCACCTGCTTGATGTACGGATCGTTGGGCTGGACCTGCGCGACGAGGTTGCGCAGCGCCGTGTCGAGCTGCAGCCCCTCGACGTCGACGACCAGGCGGTCGGGCCCATCGACTGTGAAGTGGGTGGCCTTCAGCGCGAGATCGCTCTCGATGGTGACGCGGCTGTAATCCTGTGCCGGCCACACGCGCACGCCGACGATGCCGGCGGTGCGCGCTTCGGTCGCGACCACCGCGAGCGACAGCAGCGTGGGCAGCCGCGCGCCGCGGGCGACGACGCCAAGCAGGCCG
>CAHJXF010000227.1 GCA_903644065.1 Betaproteobacteria bacterium | reverse complement strand
GCGGGAGCCGCGGTCGCGCGGGTCGTTCGAGGGTCTGGCGGACGACGACTGGTCGGCGCCCGGCGGGGCGCTGCCGGCGAGCGGCTTCGACGACAAAGAGAAGCCGGCTCCCGCGCGGAGCAAGGCCGTCACCATCGACCTGCAGCGCCTGCGCGACGGCGGGATGATCGCGCCCGACGGCGACAAGACGCCGCTGGCCGAGGAGTTCCGCGTCATCAAGCGACCGCTGCTGAAGAACGCGTTCGGCAGCGGCGCTTCGATCCGCAACGGCAACCTGATCATGGTCACCAGCGCGTTCCCGCGCGAGGGCAAGAGCTTCTGCGCCATCAACCTCGCGATGAGCATCGCGATGGAGCGCGACCGTACGGTGCTGCTGGTCGACGCCGACGTGGCGCGGCCGTCGATCCCGCAGAAGTTCGGCATCGCGCCCGACGTCGGCCTGATGGACGTGCTGCTCGATTCGCACGTCAGCCTGTCCGACGCGATCGTGCGCACCAACGTCAATAAGCTCGCGCTGCTGCCCGCCGGACGGCCGCATCGCCAGGCCACCGAGCTGCTGGCCAGCGAAGCGATGTTCAACCTGCTGGCCGAGCTGTCCGAACGCTACTCGGACCGCATCGTGATCTTCGACTCGCCGCCGCTGCTGGTCACCACCGAGGCGCGCACGCTGGCCGCCAACATGGGCCAGATCGTGATGGTGGTCGAGTCCGACAACACGACGCACGAGGCGCTCCGCGAGGCCCTCGCCACGATCGAATCGTGCGACGTCGTCGGCATGGTGCTCAACAAGGGACGCCGCTCCAACCCGGGTGACAGCTACGGCTACTATGGTTATTGACGGTCCGCGCGTCCGCAGCGCGCGGACGCATCGAACGGTCCGGCACTGGAAGGCTTTCACCCCCGCCGTCGGCCTGCTGTGCGGCGTCGCATTGCAGACGGTCTGCGTCCCGGCATCCGCCCAGGCGCTCGCGGCCGGCAACGGCGGCGCGCCGCGCGATCCGTGGCGCTTCACGCCGTCGATCGGGGTCGACGAGACGTGGTCCGACAACATCTATCTCGCGCCCCGCGGCGGCGAGCGGTCCGACTACGTGACGACGTTCAGTCCGTCGTTGCGGCTCACGCGCTTCGGCCCGCGGCTGACGGTCAACTTCGACTACAACCCGCAGTACCTCTACTACGCGCGCGGCACGAACGGCTCGGGCATCCGCAACTATCTCGATGCGACCGCGAACGCGACGCTGGTCGAGAACCTGCTGTTCTTCGACGCGCTGGTCTCGGTATCGCAGTCCAACGTCTCGCCGTTCGGCACGCTCGCGGCCAACAGCGTCAACGGCAGCGCCAACCGCACCGAGTCGCGCAACTATTCGTTCGGGCCGACGCTGCGTTCGCGCTTCGGCAACGACGTGACCTACAGCGCCGGCTACCACTTCAACGGATCGACGGCGGACAACAACGCCTACTCGGCCAACCATTCGAGCCAGCTGTTCGGACAGATCGCCAGCAGCACGTCGTATCGCGACCTCGGCTTCGGCGCCGACGCGAGCCGCATCGCGCAGAGCTACGGCGACGACGGCGAGATCGTCCAGGAAACCGTCGGCACGACGCTCACCTACGTGCTGTTGCCGACGCTGCACCTGCGCGGTCGCATCGGCTACGACCGCAACAGCTATCCCACGACCGGCCAACCGGACCTGAAGGGCGTGTCGTATTCCGGGGGCTTCGACTACCAGCCGTCGCAGCACACCCAGGTCAACGTGCAGGTCGGGCATCGCTACTTCGGCCCCACGGCCAACATCTCGCTGCACGAGAACACCGGCAAGTTCGCGGTGAACGCGTCGTACACGCGCGACCAGACCACGTCGTCCGGCGCCGGCCTGGCGCTCGCCGTCGACCCGAACTACGCGCTGGTCGACCAGTTCCTGCGCGCCACGATCACCGACCCGGTGTTGCGCCAGCAGGCCGTGGTCAACGCGTTGCAACAGGCCGGCCTGCCCACGTCGCAGTTCGGCACGACCGGCTTCCTGTCGAACCAGCTGTACCTGCAGAAGACGCTGCAGCTGTCGCTCGCGGCGCTCGGCCTGCGCAACACCGCGACCTTCGAGGCCACGCGCGGCGAGTCGCAGGCGCTGTCCAACATCGACACCGGCTTCGACGTGTTCGACCAGGCGTCGAGATTCCGCACGGTCAGCTTCACCGCCAACTACAGCTACCGGCTCGGGCCGCGCACCAGCGCCAACTTCACGGCGACCAAGATCCACAACCAGGCGATCCTCGGCGTCGGCGACACCAAGCAGCGTCAGCTGACCGCGTCGATCAACCGCCAGATCCAGCCGCACCTGACCGGCACGGTCCTCTACCGCAACACGCACCAGACCGGCAGCGGCGACAACAACGGCATCAATGCGCAGAGCGGCAACTACTACGGCGGCAGCTACCGCGAGAACGAAGTGCTCGGCTCGCTGCGCCTGACGTTCTGATCGAAGCGAGGCGTCATGTACGAATCGTTCTACGGGCTGACCGGCAAGCCGTTCCAGCTCAACCCCGACCCGGCGTTCTTCTTTCGCAGCCGGGGGCACGGGCGGGCGATGGCCTATCTCGACTACGGCGTGCACCAGGCCGAGGGCTTCATCGTCGTCACCGGCGACGTGGGCGCGGGCAAGACCACGCTGGTGCGCAACCTGCTGCGTTCGCTGGCGCCCGGCAACCTGGTCGCCAAGCAGATCGTCAGCACGCAGCTCGACGCCGACGACATGCTGCGCATGGTCGCCGGCGCGTTCTTCGGCGTGCAGCCCGAACTGCCGGACAAGTCCACGCTGCTGCTCGGGCTCGAGCGCTACTTCCGTCGCCTGCAGCTCGAAGGCAAGCGGGCGCTGCTGATCGTCGACGAGGCGCAGAACCTCACGCCGCGGGCGGTCGAGGAGCTGCGCATGCTGTCCAACTTCCAGACCAACGAGCGTTCGCTGCTGCAGAGCTTCCTGCTCGGGCAACCGGAGTTCCGCCAGAT
This sequence comes from Betaproteobacteria bacterium, assembly GCA_903644065.1. GTDB lineage: Bacteria > Pseudomonadota > Gammaproteobacteria > Burkholderiales > Burkholderiaceae_D > CAHJXF01. The sequence continues at coordinate 2,913 of CAHJXF010000227.1, read as the reverse complement.
CATGCAGCAGCCGGAGATGCGCCAGCTGCGACAGCGCGTCATCGCGTCGTATCACCTCGGACCGCTCGGGGCGGAGGAGACGCAGGCGTACATGGAGCACCGTCTCGGCCTCGTCGGCTGGCGGTCGGACCCGACGTTCGAGCCCGCCGCCTACGCCGCCGTCCACGATGCGACCGAAGGCATCCCGCGGCAGATCAACGTGCTGTGCGATCGCGTGCTGCTGGCCGCGTTTCTCGGCGAGAAGCACAACCTGACCGAAAGTGACGTTTCGGACGTCGCGCGGGAGTTGCGAACCGAATTGCGCGGCGGACTGACCGACGAGGAGGCCGACGCGGCGGCGACCGGCCTGCCGATGCCGGCCTACGCGCCGACGCTGTCGCTGGTCGGCGGCCGCGCCGTCGAGGCGCATGCCGCGTCGGCGCTGGCCTCGGGCAGCGCCAGCGCCGTGCTGATCAACGGGCTCGCCGAGCAGGTACATCTCTTGCAACAGTCGGTGGCGAGCGTGGCGCGAACGCTGGATCAGTTGCGGACGACTTCATCGGCCGCCGCCGCCGCGCCAGCGGCCGCAGCGTCGGCCAACGCATCGGCCGCAGGTTCGGCCAACGTATCGGCCGCACCATCGGCCGCAGCATCGATCGAGGAGCCTGCGCAGGCAGGCGGCATGGAGTGACGTCGTGAGCAGCAGCGAGCGCGAGGGACGCAGGGTCGGGACGGTCGCCGCGGGCGCGGCACCGCTTGCGCCTGCGCCTGCGCCTGCGCCTGCGCGCCAGGCGGCGCGGCCCGTCCTCTGCGTGGTCGGCGCTCGCCCCAACTACATGAAGATGGCGCCGATCATCCGCGCGCTCGCGGCGCTCGGCGACGCGGTGCCGCCGCTGCTGGTCCACACCGGCCAGCACTACGACGCCGCGATGAACGACCGTTTCTTCACGGCGTTGCGCATGCCGCGACCGACGGTCAACCTCGAGGTCGGCTCGGCGAGCCACGCGGTGCAGACCGCGGAGATCATGAAGCGCTTCGAGCCGGTGGTCGACGCGCACCGCCCGGTCGCGGTGCTGGTGGTCGGCGACGTCAACTCCACGATCGCCTGCGCGCTCGTCGCCGCCAAGAAGGGCGTGCCGGTCGTGCACGTGGAAGCCGGCCTGCGCAGCTACGACCGGACGATGCCCGAAGAGATCAACCGGGTGCTGACCGACCAGATCGCCGACCTGCTGTACACCACCGAGCGCAGCGCGGCGACCAACCTGCGCGCCGAAGGCATCGCCGAACAGCGCATCGTGTTCGTCGGCAACGTGATGATCGACTCGCTGGTCGCCAACCTCGACGCCGCGGTCCCCGCGACGGCCACGCTGGCCGGGCTGCCGATCGCCGCCGCCGCGGCACGGCGCGGCTTCGGGGTCGTGACGCTGCATCGTCCGTCCAACGTCGACGATCGCGACACGCTGGTGCGACTGATCGGCGCGCTGACCGAAGTCTCGAAGCGCCTGCCGCTGGTCCTGGCGCTGCATCCGCGCACGCACGCGCGGCTCAGCGAGTTCGACCTGGCCGATGCGTTCGACGCCAAGCGCGTGGCCATCCTGCCACCGCAGGGCTATCTGGAGATGCTCGGCCTGATGTCGAAGGCGACGCTGGTGCTGACCGACTCGGGCGGCCTGCAGGAGGAAACCACCGCGCTCGGCGTGCCGTGCCTCACGTTGCGCGACAACACCGAGCGGCCGATCACGCTCGTCGAAGGCACCAACACGCTGTGCGGCACCGATGCCGGCCGTATCGTCGACGCGGCCTTCGACGTCCTGGCCACCGGCGGCAAGCGCGGCCGATCGCCGGAGCTGTGGGACGGCCATGCCGCCGAGCGCATCGCCCGGCATCTGGCCGACTGGGTCGCCGCGCGCGCTGCGGACGATCGCGCCTCGATCGCCGTCGCGCCGACGATCCGCCAGGCGGCCTGACATGTACACGTACCTCGTCACCACGCCGGCCGCGGGCCGCGAGGCGGCGCAGTCGCATCGCGATGCGCTGCGAACCCAGGCGGAGCAGACCGTCAACGCGCTGACCATCGACGTCGAGGACTATTTCCAGGTCTCGGCCTTCGCGCCGTACATCGAGCGCGACGCCTGGGACGCGATTCCCTGCCGCGCCGAAGCCAACGTCGGGCGCATCCTGGCGATGCTGGCGGAGCACGGCGCCAAGGCCACCTTCTTCACGCTCGGCTGGATCGCCGAGCGCCACCCCGGCATCGTGCGCGACATCGTGGCGCAGGGACACGAGCTGGCCAGCCACGGTTACGCGCACCAGCGCGCGTCGGACCAGAGCCGGGCCGCCTTCAGCGACGACATCGTGCGGGCCAAGGGCCTGCTCGAGGACATCGGCGGTGTGGCGGTGCGCGGCTACCGCGCGCCCAGCTTCTCGATCAACCGGGACAATCTGTGGGCGCTCGACTGCATCCGCGAAGCGGGCTATCGCTACAGCTCGAGCATCTATCCGGTCCGGCACGATCACTACGGCATGCCCGATGCCCCGCGCTTCGCCTACGACTGCCTGCCGGATCTGATCGAGGTCCCACCGACGACCGTCGAGCTGTTCAGCCGCAACTGGCCGGCGGGCGGCGGCGGCTGGTTCCGGCTGCTGCCGTACGCGGTCTCGCGCTGGTTGCTGCAACGGGTCAACCGCGTCGACGGCGAGTCGTGCATGTTCTATTTCCATCCGTGGGAGATCGATCCCGCGCAACCGCGCGTGGCCGGCATCGACGCGCGGACGCGCTTTCGCCACTACGTCAACCTCGATCGCATGCAGGGACGTCTCGCGCAATTGCTCGACGACTTCCGCTGGGATCGCGTCGATCGCGTGTTCCTGGGCGAGCGATGACGCGGGCCTCGACGATGACGACGGACGCCGGGACGATTCGAACCGGCAAGC
>CAHJXF010000226.1 GCA_903644065.1 Betaproteobacteria bacterium | reverse complement strand
TGACTCAAGCGACGCTTGCTCTTCGCGCGACGCAGCAGACCGCGCTGACCCCTCGTCTCCAGCAATCGGTTCGCCTCCTGCAGCTATCGGCGAACGACTTCGCGCAGGAGCTCGAACAAGCTCTCGCCACCAACCCCTTCCTCGAGGTGCCGGCGGCCGGCGAGCCCGCGGTGACGATCGAAGATCAGGGCGCATGGGCTTCGACGTTGTCCGGCGAGGCGTCGCTCGTCGGTCTGGCGGACCACCCTGCGCAGGCGGCCGGACCCGACGCCGGCGCCGGCGTCGGTTCGATGGACGACCGCAGCGACGAGATCCGGCTCGACCCTTTCACCGCGTCTTCGCACGAGTCCGATGAACAGCCCATCGGCGCGGAGCCGTTCGATTTCACGTCGTTCACCGAACGTTCGGCCACCATCGACGGCGAGGACGTCGATCTCGGCTCGTGGGCCGAAGCCAGCACGACGCTGCGCATGCATCTGCACGAGGAACTCGTCGGCCATCGCCTGCCGCTACGGGAACGGGCGATCGCCGAGCTGGTGATCGAGGCACTCGACGACGACGGCTACCTGCGTCAGCCACTGGACGAGGCCGCGGATCGATTCCGCTTCGAGCCACCGGTCGACGGCGACGAACTGGCGACGGCGCTCCGGCTGGTACAGCGGCTCGGCCCGGCGGGTATCGCGGCCCGCGGCGTGGCCGAATGCCTCGCGTTGCAGCTCGAGGCGCTGGTCGAGTCGCCCCGCTCCGTCGCCCAGGTCGAGCTGCTGCCGATCGCCCTGGCCATGGTTCGCGACCACCTGGCGCTGGTCGCGGGACGCGACTGGGCCGGCTTGCGGCGGCGCCTCGGCTGTTCGATGGCCGAGGTGACCGGTGCGGCCGAACTGATCCGCAGCCTCGACCCGCGTCCCGGTTCGGCGTTCGGCAGCGACGTGGCCCAGGCCGTGGTGCCGGACGTGATCGTCCGCAAGCTCGGCAACAAGTGGCATGCGGACATCAACCCCGCGGTGGTGCCGCGCCTGTCGCTCAATCGCGTGTACGCCGCGCTGTTCCACGAAGCGCGTGGCGGCGACCGCCAGCCGCTCGGGCAGCAACTGCAGGAAGCGCGCTGGCTGCTGCGCAACGCGGCGCAGCGCTTCGTGACGATCCGGCGCGTGGCGCGGATCATCGTCGCGGAGCAATCCGCTTTCCTGGACTACGGCGACATCGCCATCAAGCCGCTGCTGCTGCGCCAGGTCGCCGACCGGCTCGAGCTGCACGATTCGACGATCTCGCGGGCGATCGGCAACAAGTTCATGGCGACGCCCCGCGGCGTGTTCGCCTTCAAGCACTTCTTTTCCCGCAAGCTGGCGACCGTGAGCGGCGGCAGCTGTTCGGCCGCGTCGATCCGCGCGGCGATGCGCGAGCTGATCGATCGCGAGGATCCGGGCGAGCCTTTGTCCGACGTGATGATCGCCAGGCACTTGTCGGAACAGGGACTGTGCGTCGCCCGACGCACGGTCACCAAGTACCGTGGACTGATGCGCATACCGCCGGTCGAGATGCGGCGACAGCTGGAAGCGGCCTGACGCGCGCGGCCGCCACCATTTCAGCGCAGGACACGGACGACGCCCCTTCGCAGCTTGTCTCGCAAGCCAGTCGGAATACGACTACGCGGCGATGCGTCGCAGGCCGTTTCGACCGAAACCGATCGAGATCTACCGTTCGCTCCTAGGCGATCGGCTGCGGCCGCCGAGCGAGGGGGTACGGCAGCGGACGTTAGCGGTCGCGGCACAGAGGCTGGGCGGTTCGCGGTCACGTCGCGCATCCGCTGATCCTCGACGGTTCGGCGCGTTGCAGACCGGTTCACTCGACAGTGGGACAGCCGTCTGGCTTCCTGCAGCCGACCTTGTACGTTGCGGCCGGCGCCCGCGGCCTCGTGCGACGCCGCCACTTCACTCACGGAGCAGCTCAATGGATTCCAGCGAACGCAATATCGACCGCAAATACGCCATCGTCACCGGTGCCTCTACCGGGATCGGCCGGCAACTGGCGCAGCAATGTGCCGAACACGGCTTCGACCTGTTGATCGCGTCCGACGAGCCCGGCATCGAGCAGGCGGCGATCGAACTGCGCTCGCAGGGCGTGATGGCCGATGCGCTGGTCGTGGACCTGTCCACGGTCGAAGGCGTCGACCAGCTGTACGCCGCGACGGCGGGCCGCGCGGTGGACGCGCTCCTCGCCAACGCCGGGCGGGGCCTGGGTCACGGCTTCCTCGACCAGGACTGGAACGAGGCGCGGCTGGTGATCGACACCAACGTGGTCGGCACCGTCTACCTGATCCAGAAGGTCGGTCGCGACATGCGCTCGCGAGGCGAGGGCAAGATCCTGATCACCGGCTCCATCGCGGGCCTGATGCCGGGCAGTTTCCAGGCGGTCTACAACGGCAGCAAGGCGTTTCTCGACTCGTTCTCGTATGCATTGCGGAACGAGCTGAAGGACTCCGGGGTCACCGTCTCGGTGCTGATGCCCGGCGCGACCGAGACCGCGTTCTTCGAACGCGCCGACATGATGGACACCGCCGTCGGCACGGCCAAAAAGGACGATCCGGCCGACGTCGCGAAAGTCGGCTTCGAGGCGATGATGGCGGGCGACGCCGACGTCGTCGCCGGGTTCAAGAACAAGGTGCAGGCCGCGATGGCCAACGTGATTCCGGCTACGATGCTGGCCGAGCAACACCGCAAGATGGCCGAGCCAGGTACGGCCGACAAGTAAGCAAGGGACCACGCACTTCCTTCCAGCGCACGTCAGCGCCGTTCCGTCTGGCGACGGAACGGCCCGGGTCAGAGGCCTCACCTCTTCCTTTCATCATCGCGACCCTCGCGATGCCGCCGGAGTCCTGGCCACTCATGCCAGCGAGCCGAGACCCGCAGGGCCGACGACCGCGTCGTCCGTTCCTGCATCGAAACTAACGTTACTGAAGGATGCAGCATGGCCATAGCCAAGAAAAGCATGACGAAGGTCGCGAGCTCCAAGCCGAAGACGACGAAGGCGGCGAGCCGCAGTACGGTGGACGGACCGTCGGCGCCGCAGCCGACCGACAACGACCCGCTGGTGCAGAAGGCGGCGGCGACGCAGGCGCTGGTCGCGTCGATGCCGTTCAACAGCAACAAGCCGCTCGAGTACCAGCGGGAAAGCAGCTATGAGCCGCCGGAAGGCCTGCACAGCGACGCGCCGGCCGACGTGACGGCCAGCACGCTGTCGGAGACCAACACCACCGCCAAGACCGGCGCGCCGGCCACCGGCGACGGCTACAACGGGAACGACGGATCGTTGCCGCGGGTTCGCGTCAATGCCGGCGGTCAGGCGCTGACGACCAACATGGGCATGGTGGTCGGCAACAACCAGGACTCGTTGAAGGCGGGCCTGCGGGGACCGACGCTGCTCGAGGACTTCATCCTCCGCGAGAAGATCACCCACTTCGACCACGAGCGCATTCCCGAGCGCATCGTCCATGCGCGGGGATCGGGCGCCCACGGGTTCTTCGAGGCCTACGAGGCGTTGACCGACGTCACGATGGCCGCGCCGTTCAACACGGCCGGCAAGATCACGCCGGTGTTCGTGCGCTTCTCGACGGTGCTGGGTGAACGAGGCGCGACCGACACCGCGCGCGACGTCCGCGGCTTCGCGGTCAAGTTCTATACCGACGCGGGCAACTGGGACATCGTCGGCAACAACATCCCGGTGTTCTTCATCCAGGACTCGCACAAGTTCCCCGACCTGATCCATGCGGGCAAGCCCGAACCCCACCACCAGATGCCGCAGGCGTCGACCGCGCACGACACGTTCTGGGACTTCATCTCGCTGTCGCCCGAGTCGACGCACATGATGATGTGGGTCATGTCGGACCGCGCGCTGCCGCGCAGCTACCGGATGATGCAGGGCTTCGGCGTCCATACGTTCCGCCTGATCAACGAGGCCGGCGCGTCGACATACGTGAAGTTCCACTGGAAGCCGCTCCTCGGGACCCATTCGCTGGTGTGGGACGAGGCGGTCAAGATCTCGGGCGCCGACTCCGACTTCCACCGTCGCGATCTGTGGGAGGCGATCGAGTCGGGCAACTACCCCGAGTACGAACTCGGCTTCCAGATGTTCAGCGAGGAACAGGCCGAGTCGTTCACGTTCGACATCCTCGATTCGACCAAGATCGTCCCCGAGGAACTGGTGCCGGTCACGCCGGTGGGGCGCATGGTGCTCAACCGCAACCCCGACAACTTCTTCGCCGAGACCGAGCAGGTCGCATTCAACACGGCCAACGTGGTGCCGGGTTTCGACTTCACGAACGATCCGTTGCTGGCCGGACGGCATCACTCGTACCTCGACACGCAGACGTCGCGGCTCGGTAGCCAGAACTTCCACGAACTGCCGATCAACTCGCCGTTGTCGCCGGTCTACAACAATCAGCGCGATGGTCATTTCCGACAGTCCATCGCACGCGGTCGCGTCGCCTACGAGCCGAACTCGCTGGCCGGCGGCTGCCCGTTCCAGGGCGGCAGCATGCGGGGCTTCAAGTCGTTTCCCGAGCCGGTCGCGGACGACAAGGTCCGCGGCAAGCCGGAGAAGTTCGCCGACCACTACACGCAGGCGCGGTTGTTCTTCGAAAGCCAGACCCCTGTCGAGCAGGCGCACATCGTCGGCGCCTTCCGCTTCGAACTGACGCGCGTCACGGTCCCGGCGATCCGTCAGCGCATGCTGTCGGGCCTCGTCAACGTCTCGGCGGAACTGGCGCAGAAGGTGGCCGACGGTCTCGGCATGGTCGTTCCCGAAGCGATGCCGATGGCGCTGGCGCAACTGCCCGTGCCGGAGATCGATCGTTCGCCGGCGCTATCGCTGATGGCCCTGCCGGGCGACGGCAACATCCGCACGCGCAAGGTGGCGATCCTGATCGCGCAGGGCGCGGAATCGTCGTCGATCGAGGCGGTGCAGTCGGCCCTGCTCGACGCCGGCGCGGTCCCCATCCTCGTGGGGCCGCGGCTCGGGACCTACCAGGGCAGCGACGACACGCTCGAAGCCGCGGGAACGATGGAAACCATGCCGGCGGTCCTGTTCGACGCGTTGGTGCTTCCGGACGGCGAGGCGGCGGTGACCGCGTTGATGCAGATCGGCAACACGATGGAATTCGTCCAGAACCAGTATCGCCACTGCAAGTCGATCCTGGCGCTCGGTGCGTCGACCCTGCTGCTCGAGAAGGCCGGCATCCGGCCGACGTTGCCGGACGGCAGCGCCGACCCCGGGCTGGTGATCGGCGATGCCGGTTCGATCGATGCCTTCATCGCCGCGATGGGGCAGCATCGCCATCCGCAACGGGAAACCGATCCCCCGTTGGTCTGAAGCAGAAGTGAACGGGGACGCTGGAACCTTCCGGCGTCCCATTCAGGTCACGGTGCGGTTTGCCGTCGACACGCGTCACCATGGGAGCGAACACATGAGCAACGAACCGGCGAAGGACTTTCCCTTTCCGACCGCAGACCAGCACGACGCGAAGGACACCTCGATCGAGCCGGTCGAACAGGAGCCGAGCGAGAGCGCGATCGACCAGGGCGTCGAGGAATCGTTTCCAGCCAGCGACCCGATCTCGGTCTCGGTGACCAAGATCGAACGCAAGGGCGACGACGACGGCGCAAAGGAGCGGGGCGCCGACTCGAACTGAAGGCCGGCCGTCCGGTCAGTGACGACCGGGTGCCGGGTGCCGGGTGCCGGTGCCGGGCTGCCGGGCTGCCGGGTTGCCGGGTTGGCGGGTGCCAGGTGCCCGGTGCTTGGTTGATGCGAGCGCGATATGCCGGACGATAGCGATGACCGTCCGGTGACCGGTCGATTGCATGCGACAGCGCCTCGATTTCGAGGCGCTTTTTTTTATGCTGCCGACGGGCGGCCGCGACGGCGG
>CAHJXF010000225.1 GCA_903644065.1 Betaproteobacteria bacterium | reverse complement strand
CGGCTCGGCCAGCGCTACCGGATGAAGTCGCGGCTCTCGTCGAAGACCGCGACCGCGTCGACGCGGTCGGCCCGCCGGCCGCCTGACTCCCGCGACCGGCCTGCCGCTTCGATCGTCGCGGTCGACCCGTCCGCTTTCGTCCGCGCCCGCGATTCGTCTCCGTCGTCCCGTATCATTTGTGCTCTCTCGTCACCACGACGGCACGGATGCGATTCGCAGGCAGGACGGCGCTGGTCACCGGCGGTGCGCAAGGCATCGGTTTCGCGTGCGCGGCGCGTTTCGCGCGCGAAGGGGCCTGCGTCGCCATCGTCGACCGCAATCGTGAAGTCGGCGAGGCGGCGGCCCGCTCGATCGACGCGCTGTTCATCGAAGCGGACGTGGCGTCGAAGCCGGCCGTCGACGCGGCCGTCGCGCGCTTCGTCGAGGCGGCCACGCGCATCGACATCCTCGTCAACAACGCCGGCATCACGCACGCCGCGGCGTTCCTCGACCTCGCCGAGGAGGATTTCGACCGGGTCATCGCCGTCAATCTCAAGTCGTGCTTCCTGATGGGCCAGGCGGTCGCGCGGCACATGGTGGCGACCCGCGACGCGTCCGGCGGCGAGCGGGGCTCGATCGTCCACCTGTCGAGCGTCAACGCGATCCTCGCGATTCCCGACCAGGTGCCGTACGTCGTCAGCAAGGGCGGCATCGGCCAGCTGACGAAGGTCATGGCCCTGGCGCTCGCGCCGCACGGCATCCGCGTCAACGCCATCGGCCCCGGCACGATCGCCACCGAACTGGCGATGAAGGCGGTGCTGGCCGACCAGGCGGCGAGCGACCGGGTGCTGTCCCGCACGCCGATGCGGCGGCTGGGCACGCCCGACGAGGTCGCGTCGATCGCGGCCTTCCTGGCCAGCGACGATGCGTCCTACATGACGGGACAGACGCTGTTCCCCGATGGCGGGCGCCTGGCGCTCAACTACACCGTGGCGCCGGACGCTTGAAGCGTCGCTCGATGCACCGTCGTCCCGTCGTCCGGTCGCGGCGCACGCGTCCCGCCGCGTCCTCGCTCGGCGTCGCCTGAGCACCGACATGTCCGGTCACGATCCCCATTCGCATCGACACCGCGACCAGACGGGCCATGCGCACGATCACGCGCACGATCGAACGCACTCGCATGCGCACGGGGTGCCGCTCGATGCGACGGCGGCCACGCTGCGGCGCTTCGCCGTCGGCATCGGCGTCAACCTCGCGTTCGTTCTGGTCGAGGCGGCGTGCGGCTGGTCCGCCGACTCGCTGGCGCTGCTGGCCGACGCCGGGCACAACTTCGGCGACGTCCTCGGTCTCGCGCTGGCCTGGGGCGCGGCCGTGCTCGGACGGCGCCGCGCGTCGCAACGCTTCACGTACGGCCTGGGCGGAGCGACGATCCTCGCCGCGCTCGCCAACGCGATGCTGTTGCTGGTCGCCGTCGGCGGCATCGTCTACGCGGTCGTGCAACGCTTCCTGGTTCCGACCCCGATCGACGACGCGCTCGTCATCCGGGTCGCGGCGATCGGCATCGCGGTCAACGCCGGCACCGCGCTGCTGTTCCTGTCGCGACGGGACGACGACCTGAATGTCCGCGGCGCCTACCTGCACATGGTGGCCGATGCCGCCGTGTCGGCGGCCGTCGTCGTCGCCGGCCTGTCGATCCGCTACACGGGCTTCGCGTGGATCGATCCTGCCATGGGACTGGTGGTCGCGGCGGTGATCCTGTACGGCACGTGGGGACTGATGCGCGATTCGCTGCGCCTCGCGCTCGCGGCCGTGCCCGACACCATCGAGGTCGCCGCGGTGCGCGACTACCTGGAAGGGTTGCCCGGCGTGGACACGGTCCACGACCTGCACATCTGGGCCACCAGCACGTCCGAGAACGCGATGACCGCGCACCTCGTGATGCCGAGCGGGTACCCTGGCGACGCCTTCCTGTCCGAAGTCGCCGACACCGTCGAGCAGCGCTTTCGCATCGGCCACGTGACGACCCAGATCGAGACGGCGGACGGGCCAGGCGCGTGCCGGCTCGAAGCGGCGCACGCCGCCTGACGCCGACGACGGCGGCACGACGGCGGCATTGCAGCAACACGATGGCCGCACTACAGCAGCACTACAGCAGCACCATCGTCGCCAGCCCGAGGAAGATCAGGAAGCCGAGCGTGTCGGTCGCGAACGTCAGCAGCACCGACGAGCCGATCGCCGGATCCTTGCCGAAGCGCGCGCGGGTCAGCGGCACGATCATGCCGAGCGCCGCGCCCACCAGCATGTTGGCCAGCATCGCCGCGGCCATCACCGGCCAGATCGCCAGGCGGCCGGACATCAGGTACGCGAAGCCGCCCGCGATCACGCCGCCGCCCAGGCCGATCAGCACCGACACCGTCAACTCCTTGACGACGAGCTGACGCACGTTCGTGCCGCCGATGCGACCCAGCGCCAGCGCGCGGATGATCAGCGTCATCGTCTGGTTGCCCGAGTTGCCGCCGATGCCCGCGATGATCGACATCAGGAACGCGAGGATGACGATGCGGCCCACCGTGTGCTCGAAGCGCGACGCGACGAACGACGCGATCGACGCGGTCACCAGGTTGAGCAGCAGCCACGGCGCGCGGTTGCGGATCGACTCGCCCACCGGCGCGAAGATGTCCTCCTCCTCGCGCAGGCCCGCCGCCGACAGCTGCGCCTCCTCGGATGCCTCGCGGATCACGTCGACCACTTCGTTGACGCTGAGCCGGCCGACCAGTCGGCCGAGCTCGTCGACGACCGGCGCCGACACGAGGTCGTAGCGTTCGAAGGCCTGGGCCGCCTCGCCGGCATCGTCCTCCGGTCGCAACGTGAGCAGGTCGGTCCGCATCACGTCGACGACCGCCGTGTCCGGCTCGTTGATCAGCAGGCGATCGAGCGGCAGCGAGCCGAGCAGCCGGTCGTGGCGATCGACGACGAAGACCTGGTCGCACTGGTCGGGCAGCGCGTCGAAGCGGCGCAGGTAGCGCAGCACGACCTCGAGCGTGACGTCGTCGCGGATCGTCACCATCTCGAAGTCCATGCGGGCGCCGACCGCGTCGTCCGGAAAGCTCATCGCCGAGCGCAGCCGTTCGCGCTCCTCGACGGTCAGTTCACCCGACAGCCGATCCAACACCCGCGGCGGCAGATCGGGCGCGAGGTCGGCCAGTTCGTCGGCGTCGAGCGCCTCGACCGCCGACACGATCTCGTCGGGCGTCATCGACGCCACCAGCGACTCGCGGACTCCGTCCGACAGTTCGAGCAGGACCGCGCCCGAGTCGATCACGCTGTCCGCGGACTTGATGTGCTGCCAGATCGTCAGCCGGTCGGCGGTCGGCAACGCCTCGATCAGGTAGGCGACGTCGGCCGGATGGAGACGGTCGAGTTCGCGCTCCAGTTCACGCTCGACCCCGACGCGGTCGGACCGCCGCAGCGAGCTCTCGACGCGCTCGAGCGCGTGCTGCGCGTCGTCGGGATCGCGCGGTGCGCTCTGCGTCGGGCGGTCGCGATCGTCGGGCATGGGTCCGGTCCGGGGACGGCGGTCACGGCGCCGGTCGACGGCGCCGCGTCACCAACGCGATGCCGGCGACGGCGCATGCGAACGCGATGCCGTGCGCGGGCGTCGGCCGCTCGCCGAGGAAGGCGATGCCGACCAGCGCCGACGTGACCGGCAACGCTGTCGTGAAGACGCCGGCGCGACTGGCCGGCACGTGCTTCAGGCCGGACAGCCACAGCCAGGTCGACAGCACGCTCGCGGCGATCGCGTAGAGGCCGATCAGCGCCCAAAGCGACGGCGTGATGCGGGTGAAGTCGAACGACCGGGCCTGCCACAGGCCGAACGGCAGCATCAGCACGAAGCCCACCGCGTTGATCCACGCTGAGATCCGCATCGGGTCGATCGCGGCGCTGGTCAGGCGCTTGCCGAGGATCACGTACAACGCCTCGCAGCCCACCGCGCCGACCATGAACGCGTTGCCCGTCAGCGCGGCCGCGGGACCGTGCGCGTCGCGGCCGAGCGTCAGCGTCGCCACGCCGGCCACCGCGAGCACGACCGCGACCCGCGTGCGACCGTCGATGCGCTCGCGGAGCGTCGCCAGCGACAGCAGCGCGACCGCGGCGGGCAGCATGCTCATGATCAGCCCAGCCGCCGTGGCCGAGGTCCGCGCCACGCCGGACAGCATGCAGATCGAGAACAGGAAGTTGCCGAAGAACGACTCGGCCACCAGCGTGCGACGCATCGGCCAGGCGACCGCGATGCCGCCGGACGGGAAGGTCCACGGCAGCATCGCGACGGCCGCGATGCCGAAGCGGATCGAGGCGAGCAGGAAGACTGGGACCGTCTCGACGATGACCTTCGAGAAGCCGACGTAGGCGCCCACCGTGGCCATGCCGGCGATCAGCGACAGGTAGGCCGACAGCGGCGTCGACGCGGAGGCCCCCACGGCCGGACGCGCGCTCACGGCAGCTCCGCGTCGCCCATCCAGCGGGCGATGACCGCGCTGCGCTGCGCGAGCCAGGCGGTTCGGCGGTGCGCGTCGTAGAAGCGCGGGTTGGGCAGCATGACGGCCAGTTGCGCGGCCTCTCGGGAACTGAGGTGCGACGCGTCGACGCCGAAGTAGTGCTGGGCGGCCGACTCGGCGCCGAACACCCCGTCGCCCCACTCGACGACGTTGAGATAGATCTCGAGGATGCGCTGCTTGCTGAGCCAGAACTCCAGCATGTACGCGATGACGAGCTCCTGGCCCTTCCGCACGTAGCTGCGCTCGCCGGACAGGAAAAGGTTCTTGGCGAGCTGCTGCGTGATCGTGGAGCCGCCCTTGATGCGGGCCGTCGCACGCTTGCCCGGCGCCGCTGCCGCGATCTTCGCGTTGTTCTCGTAGGCCTTCGAAATCGCCTCCCACTCGACGCCCTGGTGCTCGGCGAAGCGGGCGTCCTCGGCCGTGATCACCGCCTGCTTCAACGACGGCGCCATGCGGGCATACGGCACCCAGCGCTGCTGCAGCCGCGCGTTCGGGTCGGCCACCCGCAACGCCGCGAGACGACTGCGCATGAACGCCGTGTCGGCCGGGTCGTGGCTGCGGTACCAGCCGATGCAGACGAAGTAGTACAGCTGCAGCGCCAGCACGCAGACGACGGCCAGCACGGCGATGCCGCCCAGCCAGCGCAGCGCCTGCTTCATGCGTCGCCGTTCATGCGTCGCCCTTCATGCGTCGCCCTTCATGCGTCGCCCTTCATGCGTCGCCCTTCATTCGTCGCCCTTCATTCGTCGCCCCTCGTGCGTCATCCCTCATGCGTCGCTCCTCGTGCGTCGCGCGCCAGGCGCGATCGCAACGCCTCGCGGACCGGGCCGCTGTCGGGTCGCACGCCGCGCCACAGGCGGAACGACTCGGCCGCCTGCTCGACCAGCATGCCGAGGCCGTCCGCGACGAGCGTGGCGCCCGCCTGCCCGGCCTGCCGCAGGAACGGACCCGGGACGGCGCCGTACATCAGGTCGTAGGCCAGCGTCGCGCCCGCCAGCGTCCGCGAGGCGAGCGGTAGGCCGGCGCCGTCGAGACTCGCCGAGGTCGCGTTGACGACGATGTCGAAGTCGTCCGCCAGCGTCTCGAACACGGCCGATGCGAGCGGAACATCGCTGCGATTCGCCGCAGCGCGCACCAGGGCCGCCGCCTTCTGCGGATCGCGATTGACGATCGTCAGCATCGCAGGGGCCGCGTCGAGCAGGGGACCGAGCACGCCGCGCGCCGCGCCGCCCGCGCCGATCAGCAACAGCCGCGACCCGGCCAGCGGACGATCGGTGGCCGCGAGCAGGCGGACCAGGTCGGCGACGAGTCCGACGCCGTCCGTGTTGTCGCCGCACCAGCCATCGGCCGTGGGCGCCAGCCAGTTGACGGCGCCGGCGGCCAGCGCACGCCGGCCGAG
>CAHJXF010000224.1 GCA_903644065.1 Betaproteobacteria bacterium | reverse complement strand
CCGAGCTCGCCGGCCTGGCGCTGCAGCCGATGGTGGCGTCGGCGATCCTCACCACGCAAGCCGATGGAGACGGCTTGCGCATCGATCGACGCGATCGGTTGCGCGACGGATGGCGCCGCCTGGTCGGCGACGACCAGCCGCTCGTCGTCTTTCGTCTCGGACGCGCAGAGCGACCCCGCGTCGTGTCGTCGCGCCGGCCCGTCGCGGACTACATCGACTGACATTCGATCGGCGCCGTTCAGGTCGGGGCGATCCGCTTCGGCATCGCATCGGAGCGGCATCCGCATCCGCATCCGCTTCGGCTTCGGCTTCGGCATGACACCGACATCGACATGGACATGGACATGGACATCGACACCGACACCGACACCGACCGGGCCGTCGATCTCGTCTCGAATCCGTCCTCGCCAAAAACAAAAGCCCCGCCGAAGCGGGGCTTTCGAACCACGTCCTGCCGCTGCTTACTTGGCCTTGCGGCGGCGCAGCCCCAGGCTCAGCGCGGCGACACCCAGACCCAGCAGGGCCAGCGAATCCGGCTCGGGGATCACGAGGCCGCGGAAGTCGGCGCTGCCGCGCAGGCAACCGGCCGCCGTCGACGTCGGACCACACTCGCCCGAATGCGGAACGTTCGTGGTGCTGAACGTCGAGCCGATCAGGAAGTCGGCGAAGCCGCCGAACAGCGACGCGATCGAGTTGGTGTTGAAGTTCGAGTTGGCGATCGCACCGGCGCCGACCGTGTTGCCGAACATCATGCCGGTGACGTCGATGTCGCCGAGGCCGCTGCCCGTGCCGCCCGGATTCTGCGAACCGATGTTGTTGCCCGTGCCGGCGAACGTGTTGCCCGCCGCGTCGATCGCGTGACCGGCCAGCGTCAGGAACAGCGTGCCGTTGCTGGCCGCCGAGAAGTCGGCCGCCGAACCGCTGCTCATGCTCGGGTTCAGGTCGTTGTTGGCACCGAAGCCGAGGTAGAAGTTGACGTAGCCGCCCGAGAACGTGATGGACGTCGGCGTGATGCTCGTGACCTTGTAACCGCCGAACACGTAGGTCAGCTCGCAGCCGTTGCACAGCGTGGTGACCGGCTGGTCGTTGATCGAGAAGACTTCGCCGTAACCGGTCAACGTCTGGCCGACGCCGGTCACGATGTTTTCGTAGATGGTGCCGTTTTCGAAGTGCGTTCCGACGGGAACCGTCAGGCCGCCGATGTTGATCGACGCCGCGGCGTAGCTCGAGGCCAGGAGCATCGCGCCGGCTGCCAGCGCCTTGAGTTGGGTTTTCATTTTCCTGCTCCTAAGAGATCGACCACAATTGATTGACTCCTACTCTTTAGCAGGGTCTGTGCCAACTTTCCCATACTCTTTCCAATCAACGCTTTACCGGCTTTCGATCGGGCTGGTCGAGACCATGTACGGAACGACTGTAAAGCCGGTCGACATCACGACTTGGGCAACTGACTGAGCAGGGCGCGCGCATCGGCTGCCTCGTCGAACGACGGCGTGGCCGCCAGCAGCCGCTCCAGTTCGCGGCGCGCCTGCAATCCCTGTCCGTTCCTGGCCAGCGTGACCGCCAGGTGGTAGCGGGTCGCCGCGTTTTTCGGCGCGAGCTGGTTGGCGCGGCCGAACGACTTGACCGCGCCGTCGAGATCGCCGCGCTCCGCCTGGATCTGGCCGAGCGTGTCCAGGACGTCCGCGTTGCCGGGATCGATCTGCAGCGCCCGGCCCGCCAGTTCCGCCGCCTGCTGCGGCGCCTGCTTGCGCATCAGGAACGCCACGTTGTTCATCGCCCGCACGTCGTTCGGCTGCAGCACCAGCTGGTCCTGGTACGCGGTCAGCGCCGCCGCCTCGTCGCCGGTCCGCAGGTACGCCTCGCCCAGCGCTTCGGCGGCGAACGGGCTCTGCGGGTCGGTCCTGTGCCAGTCCGCGACCCCCGCCACCATGGCCGGCAGGTCGCCGGCGGCCGACTGCAGGCGGGCCAGCGCCACGTGCGCCTTCGTGTTCTTCGGGAAGCGCTGCGTCGCGGCCGCGAGCAGCTTGACGCCCTCGCGCGCGCGTCCCCCGGCGGCGAGCGCCGACGCTTCGAGGACGTACGGCTCGGGGTCGTCCGGCACATCGCGTTGCAGCGCTTTCGCGACCGCCACCGCCTCCGCCGCCTTGCCGTCGGCGATCAGCGAGACGCCCTGCGCCATCCGGGCGCGGACGTTGGTCGGCTCCAGCTTGAGCGCCGTCGCGACCGCCTGCCGGGCGCCGGCCCGGTCGCCGAGCGTGTTCTGCGCCTGCGCCACGTAGACGTAGGCGTTCGCCGAGTCGCCACGCACCTGGACGAGCTTATTGAACGCGATGATCGCGCTGGCCGGCTCGTTGACCGCGAGGTAGGCGAGACCGCGCGACTCGAGCAGCCCGGCGTCACCGGGATGCGCCCGCATCGACTCCTCGGTCACGTCGAGCGCTTTTCGCGGCATCCTCGCCGCCAGATAGGTCTGCGCCAGCATCTGCGACGGCAGGACCTCGGTGGGATAGGCCTTGGTCGCCTGCACGAGCAGTTGCTCGGCCTCGCTCGCGCGGCCCAGCGAACGCTCGACGTTGTGCAGTCCGAGCATCGCGGCCAGCGATGCGGGATCGGCGTTCAGCGCGCCCCGGTAGTAGGCCTGCGCGGCCGGCAGATCGCCGTTCTTGATCGCCAGCAGCGCCAGGTTGTTGGCGGCGGGGAAGAACTTCGGGTCGCTGGCCAGCAGTTTCTCGAACGTCGACCGGGCAGCCGCTTCGTCTCCCATCCGCAACTGAATGCTGCCGATGTAATCCTGCGCTGCCGGACTCTTCGGGTCCTGCGCCTGGAGCGCCCGCGCCCGGTCGAGCGCGGCCGGGTAGTCCTTGTTCTGCATCAGCGCCCGGATCAGCAGCGTCTCGGCCGGCACGTAGTCGGCCTGCTTGCCGAGCACCGTCTCGAGTTGCCCGATGGCGCCCGCGATGTCGTTCTTCTCGAGCAGCGAGGTCGCGAGATTGACGCGGGTCTGCAGCGCATCGGGGCTCCGGTCCACTGCCTTCGCGAGGAACTGCGAGCCGATCGCGGGGTTGCCGAGGAACGTATGGGTCTCGCCGATCATCGCCAGGGTCTGCGGATCGTCGATGTCGAGCTTGCCCAGTTCGCCGAGATCGACGTTGGCCTGCTTGACGCCGCCCAGCCGCGCGCGGGCCAGCGCCAGGATGGCCTTGACCTTGACGGCGTTCGGCTGCAGGGTCAGGAACTGGTTGAGCTCGGTCGCGGCCAGTTCGTAGTTGCGCTGCTCGAAGTTGGTCAACCCCAGCCACAGGATGCTCTGGAAATGCGTGGGCGCCGTGGTCAGCGTCGTCTCGAACGCGCTCTTCGCTTCCGCGAAGCGGCCCTGTCGAAAACGCACGATGCCGTTGATGTAGCTGCCCAGCGGATGACCCTTGTAGATCCTGTCGACCTCGGCGAGATCGGCCTCGGTCGCGTCCAGCTTGCGTTCCTCGACATATGCCAGCGCGCGACCCAGCAACGCGTCGACGTTGTTCTTCTTCAGCGCGATGGCCTTCGTGTACTGCTGCTCCGCGAGCGCGAGCTTGTGGTCGACGCGGTTGATGTCGCCCATCAGCACCCACGACTGCGAGACGTCGGGCTTGATGCGGATCGCCTCGTCGATGATCGAGCGGGCCTTGTCGCTGTCGCCGTTGACCGCCGCGCAGGTCGCGCTGCCCCAGTAGGCGTCCATGAACTGCGGATCGCTTGTCCGCGACTCGTCGAACAGCGCGCAGCCGCGCGCGTACTGCCGCATCGCGATCCGTGCCCGTCCCTCCACTTCCATCAGCGCCGCGCGGTCGGCACCCAGCGTGGACAACGTGACGGTGGCCTCGCGCGCCGCCGCGTCGTAGCTGCCCTGCAGCAGATAGGCGCGGGCCATCGGCAGCTTGACGCGCGCCGGCTGGGCACCGCGCTGCAACGCGATCTCCAGCTCGTTTTGCGCCTGCTTGCCGCCGCCGGCGTCGACGAAGATCTCGGCCAGCATCACGCGCGCTTCGGCGTTCTTCGCGTTCTTCTGCAACGCGTTGCGGATCTCGACGATCGCGGCCTGGTCGTTCCCCTTGGCGCGCAGCGCACGCGCATGGTCCAGGAGTTCGAGGTCCGTCATGTTGCTGGTGCGATCGCAGCCCGGCAGCAGCACGGCGACGGTCGCGGCGACCAGGAGCGATCCGATCGTTCGACCCCACGGTGAATGGGCAACCTTCATGTTGACGCTCGCTTGGATGGGCTTGCACGAACCGATGAGCCGCCGGTCGTCCGGGCGATTCCGTGGCGTCTCGTCGGAGGGTGGGCCGTGCTGGGCTTGAACCAGCGACCAATGGATTATGAGTCCACTGCTCTAACCAGCTGAGCTAACGGCCCGAAGCGCGATGATCGCCGAAGGGCGCGCCGGGGGAAAGGCCGCCCGGCCCGCCGGTCGGACGAAGCGGGCCGTGTGTCGCTTTCGAGCAGCAAAAAAAACGCACGCCGAGGCGTGCGTTTCGAGAGGAAGCGGCAGCGCTCAGCTGCCTTCGAGGAACGACTTGAGCTTGTCGCTGCGGCTCGGGTGACGCAGCTTCCGCAGCGCCTTCGCCTCGATCTGGCGAATCCGCTCGCGCGTCACGTCGAACTGCTTGCCCACTTCTTCGAGCGTGTGATCGGTGCTCATCTCGATGCCGAAGCGCATCCGCAGCACCTTCGCCTCGCGCGGCGTCAGGCTGTCGAGCACGTCCTTCGTCACGTCGCGCAGGCTCGCGTACAGCGCCGCGTCGGCCGGAGCCAGCGTGTTCTGATCCTCGATGAAGTCGCCCAGGTGCGAGTCGTCGTCGTCGCCGATCGGCGTCTCCATCGAGATCGGCTCCTTCGAGATCTTCATGATCTTGCGGATCTTGTCCTCGGGCATCTCCATCTTCTCGGCCAGCGTCGCCGGGTCCGGCTCGGCCCCGGTCTCCTGCAGGATCTGCCGGCTGATGCGGTTCATCTTGTTGATCGTCTCGATCATGTGGACCGGGATGCGGATGGTCCGCGCCTGGTCGGCGATGGAGCGGGTGATGGCCTGGCGGATCCACCACGTCGCATAGGTCGAGAACTTGTAGCCGCGCCGGTATTCGAACTTGTCGACCGCCTTCATCAAGCCGATGTTGCCTTCCTGGATCAGGTCGAGGAACTGCAGCCCGCGGTTGGTGTACTTCTTCGCGATCGAGATCACGAGCCGCAGGTTGGCCTCGGTCATTTCGCGCTTGGCTTTGCGGGCCTTCGCCTCGCCGGTGGCCATCTGCTTGTTGATGTCGCGCAGCGCCCTGAGCGGCAGGAAGACGCGGGTCTCGAGGTCGGCCAGCTTCTGCTGCAACTCCTGGATCGCGGGCACGTTGCGCGCCAGCGTCACGCTGTAGCCGTGACCGGCGTTGACCTCGCCCAGCACCCACTTCTGGTTGGTCTCGTGACCGGGCCACGAACGGATGAAGTGCTGGCGCGGCATGCCGGCCTTGTTGACCGAGATGTCGAGGATCTGGCGCTCGATGCTGCGCGCCTCGTCGACCTGCGACCGCAGCGTGTCGCACAGGCGCTCCACGATCTTCGCCGTGAAGCGGATCGTCATCAGCTCGGCCGAAATGGCTTCCTGCGCCTTTACGTACGGACGCCCGAGGATGTCGCGCTCCTTTTCCCAGGCCTTTCGCATCTTCTCGAACTGCGCGGCCACGACGTCGAACTTCTCGAGCGCGCCGCGCTTGAGTTCCTCGAGCGCCTTCGCGTTGATGGCCGCGATGTCCTCGCCGTCGTCCTCCTCTTCGACCGCGTCGTCGTCGGTCGCGTCGTCGCCTTCGGCTGCGGCCGCGGCCGGCGCGGGCGGCGGCACGGCCGGCTTGCCGTAGGTCTGCGGCTCGGGCGGCGCGTTCGGATCGATCAGGCCGTCGACGACCTCGTC
>CAHJXF010000223.1 GCA_903644065.1 Betaproteobacteria bacterium | reverse complement strand
CGCACGTCGGCGATGGCGCTCGCCGACCGGGCGAAGAACCCGGCGGTCGCGAACCTGAGCGCGGTCGTGCTGCCGTTCGAGCGGCCGGCCCCGGCCGACGTGGCGCTGGCCGGCGTCGACGTCGTCACGCTGGTCTTCAACTATCACGACCTCGGGCACCTCGGCGTCGATCGCGCGGCGATGAACCGGGCGCTGTTCACGGCGCTGAAGCCGGGCGGGCTCTACGTCATCGCCGACCACGCGGGTCGCGACGGGACCGGCATCTCCGAGTCGGGCACGCTGCACCGCGTCGAGGAAGCCTTCGTCGTCCGGGAAATCGAGGCCGCGGGCTTCCGCCTGGTCGCGCGCGGCGAGTTCCTGCGCAACCCGGCCGACCCGCGCGACCGCAACACGCCCGAGCCGCCGATGCCGAAGGACGAGTTCGTGCTGAAGTTCGCCCGGCCCTAGCCCTCCGACGCGAGCTTCGCGGCGACCAGATCGCGCAGCTCGCGCTTCATGATCTTGCCCACCGGACTGACCGGGAAGGCGTCCATCAGCTCGAGGCGTTCGGGCAGCTTGAACGACGCGATCTGGCGGGCGCGCAGGTAGGCGATCAAGCCGTCGAAGTCCAGCGTGGCCGCGGGCTTCGTGATCACGCAGGCGCAGGCCTTCTCGCCGAAGATCGGGTCGGGCATCGCGACCAGGACCACGCCCTGCACCGCCGGGTGGCCGCAGATCAGGTTCTCGACCTCCTCGCAGCTGATCTTCTCGCCGCCCCGATTGATCAGATCCTTCCGCCGACCCTCGGTATGGATCTGCCGGCCGTACTTCCGCACGATGTCGCCCATCCGGTAGTAGCCGTCGGCGGTGAAGGCCTCGCGGTTCTTCTGCGCGGCGCCGTCGTCGCCGTGGGTCCAGTAGCCGCGGATGGTGTACGGCCCGCGCGTCAGCAGTTCGCCGGCCTCGCCGTCCGCGACCTCGCGGTCGAGGTCGTCGACCACCTTGATCTCGTCTTGGTCGCCGACCGGCGACCCCGAGCTCTCGAGCAGCACGGGGTCGGGGTCGTCGAGCCGCGTCATGTTGATCAGGCCTTCCGCGGTGCCGTAGATCTCCTGCGGCGTGCAGCCGAAGCGCTCGCGCAGGCGGGTCCGCAGCTCGGGCGGCAGGCGGGCGCCGCCGTTCTGCACGACGCGCAGCGAGCGCAGGTCGTACCGCTCAGCGACGTCGCCGTTCAGCCACCCCGCGATCAGCGGGACGGCGGCGGCCAGCACCGTCACGCGTTCGCGCTCGACCGTCGCGAACACCGCGTCGGCGTCGGTCGATGGCGCGATCACCACGGTGCCGCCGTAGTAGAACGTGCCGAGCAATCCCGGCGACGCGAGGTTGTAGTTGTGCCCGAGCGGCAGCATCGCCATGAAGACGGTGTCGGCGCGAAAGCCGGCCGCCGCGCCGCACAGGCGTGCGTTGAGCACGTAGTCGTCGTGCGTGCGCGGGATCAGCTTCGACATCGACGTGGTGCCGCCCGACAGCAGCATCGTGCTGATGCCGGACGGATCCAGCGCGTCGGGGTCCGGCAACGGCGGCGCGTCGCGCCGTGCTTCGAGCAGGGTCCGCAACGCGACCTGTCCGAGGCCCGCCTCGCCGACCACGATCACGTGCGCCAGCGTCGCGAACTCGTGCTGCAGGGCCCGGGCCATGTCGCGGTAGTCGAAGCGGCCCGCGACGTCGGGGATCACGTACGCCACCGCGCCGCTGGCACGCAGGAAGTGCCGCACCTCCAGGTGGCGATGGGCCCGCAGCGCCATCACCGGGATCGCCCCGATGCGATTGAGCGCGAGATAGACCGTCACGAACTCGACGATGTTGGGCAGCTGCACGACCACGCGATCGCCGGACCCGAGGCCGAGCGCGACGAAGCCGACGGCCAGTCGCTCGACCTCGTCGATCAACGCGGCGTAGGTGAGCCGGCGATCGTCCGCCACGACGGCGAGGTGGTCGCCGCGCGCGAGCGCGGTGCGGGCCACCATCGCGGCCACGCCGATGCCCTCCCACAAGCCGTCGCGACGATACGCGGCCGCGGCCGCGTCGGGCCACGGCGCGGCCCTGGCGGACGGGGCGCTCATGCGAACGCGTCCGGATGCAGGCGCTCGTAGGCCGCCGCGAGTTCGGGATCGCGCTTGCGCACCTGGGCGTGATCGACGCGACCGCTGCGCGTCACGTAGTCGTAGGCGAACGACACGGGGTCGAGCGACAGCTTGGGCCCGAGATCCTCGTACCACTCGGTACTGCGCAACGCCGCCTGGCGCAGGCTCTCGGAGCCGGGCCGGCGCAGGCGCACGAACGCGTCGAGCATGCTCGGGACGTCGCAGCCGCCGTCGTCCGCGAGATGCGTCCTGCACGATTCGAAGAGGGCGATGGCGTCCTGCATCGCGAGCCGCGTGCCCGATCCCACCGACGGATGGCCGGTCCGGAGCGCGTCGCCGATCAGCACCACGCGATCGTGGTACCAGTGCGCATTGCTGACCATCGTGTAGCGGAACCAGCTCGAGCGGTTGGACAGCAGCCGATGTCCGTGCAGATCGTCGGCGAAGGTCCGCTCGCAATAAGCCAGGCTCTCGGCCTCGCTCATGCGGTCGAGCCCCGACTTCGCATAGGTGGCCGGGTCGCATTCGACGAGGAAGGTGCTGAGCGTCGGGCTGTAGCGGTAGGTGTGCGCGATCACGAGGCCGTCGTCGTTCTGGCGGAAGATCAGCGACAGCGCGTCGAACAGGCGGGTCGTGCCGTACCAGGCGAGCAGGTTGGGCCGCTCGTCGAGCGTCGGCTGGAAGTGGCGGGCGTCGCGCGTGCGCAATGCGCTGCGGGCGCCGTCGGCCGCGACGATCAGGTCGCAGGGGCCGAGCGCTGCGGCGTCGTCGATGCGGCTGCCGAACTCGATGGCCACCCCGACCTCGCGGCACTTGGCGTGCAGCGCCTTCAGCAGGTCGATGCGCGCCATGCGGTGGAACGTGTTGTGCGCCAGCGTCACGGTCACGCCGCGATGCACGACCGCCATCTCGTCGAACACTTCCTGCTTCGCCGTCATCGCGTCGTACAACTCCGGCGCGAGGTCGCGCACGAACGACAGGGCCACGTCCGAGAACACGACGCCCCATCCGTACGTGGCGCCCTCGGCATCGCGCTCGTGGACGCGGATGTCGTGCGGCGCGTGGCCGGCCGCGATCCGTTCGCGCTGCATCAGGTAGGCGTAGAACAGGCCGGCCGGACCGCCGCCGACGATGTGGATCTGCATGCGTCGTCCTCGTTCGGGGTCGACGGATTCTGCCTGATCGCGACCTCGATCGAGGCGCGCGGGCGCGGGGCCGAGCGACGGGCGCCCAAGAATCAGAAGCGGGCCGACAGGTCGATATCGACCGCAACCGTACGATCGGAACGTGTCGCAAGCGACACCCGGCGACCGTCGACCCGACAGCGACACACTGGGCGTTGGCATCCACCGGTCCCGGCATGTCGTCTTCGCAACCTCCCCCGACGTCTCGTTCTCCGCACGACCCGTCGACCGCCATGCCGGCGGAGCATCGCGAGGATCTCCTCTTCGCCGCGGTCGGTAGCACGCTCATGGCGATGGTCGTCACCGACCCGCACGTCGCCGACAACCCGATCATCTTCGCCAACGACGCCTTCGTGGCGATGAGCGGCTACGCCACCGGCGAGATCGAGGGGCGCAACTGTCGCTTCCTGCAGGGTCCGGAGACCGACCGCACGGCGGTGGCGGCGATCCGCGAGGCCGTCGAGCGACGCGAGGAAATCTCGATCGAGATCGTCAACTACCGGAAGGACGGCACGCCGTTCTGGAACGCGCTGTTCGTCTCGCCGATCTTCGATCGACAGGGTCGGCTGGTCTATTTCTTCGCGTCGCAGCTCGACGTCAGCCGGCGTCGGGAGGCCGAGGCCGCGCTCGGCCAGGCGCAGAAGATGGAGGCGCTCGGACAGTTGACCGGCGGCATCTCGCACGACTTCAACAACCTGCTGCAAGTGATGATGGGACACGTCGAGATCCTCGACCGCCGGCTGCGCAGCGAGCCGGTCGATGCGCAGGCCGCCGGCGCCTCGTCGCGCAGCATCCGCAGCGCTGTCGACAAGGCGGCCACGCTGACGCAGCAGTTGCTGGCCTTCGCCCGCAAGCAGCGCCTCGAGGGACGGCTGGTCAATCTCAACCGTCTCGCCGAGAACCTCACCGACCTCGCGCGGCGGACGCTGGGTGGCGAGATCGAGATGGTCGCGGACCTGGCCGCCGACCTGCCCAACTGTCGCATCGACCCGACGCAGTTCGAGGTCGCGCTGCTCAACATCCTGATCAACGCCCGCGATGCGATGCAGGGACGGGGCATCGTGACCATCCGGACCTCGACCGTCTTCGTCGAGGCCGAGGACCTGCGTTCGTTCGCCGGGCTCGAGATCGGACGCTACGTGGCGATCGCCATCAGCGACGACGGACCGGGCATCCCGCCCGAGCTGGTCTCGCGCGTGATGGAGCCGTTCTTCACGACCAAGGACGAGGGCAAGGGAACCGGCCTCGGTCTGTCGATGGTGCACGGCTTCGCGAAGCAGTCGGGCGGTGGCGCGCAGATCGATTCGGAGGTCGGCCTCGGGACGACCATCCATCTCTACTTCCCGGTGGCCGCCGCCGACGCGAGCTGGATACCGGTGGCACCACGCACGGCGGCGGAGCGGGGCGGGAAGGAACGCATCCTCGCGGTGGACGACCGTCCCGAAGTCCTCGCCATCGCTCGCCACCTGCTGGAAGAGCTCGGCTACGAAGTCCAGTCGGCCACCAGCGCGGCGGAAGCGCTCCGCGCCGTGGAGGCGCTGCCGGCGGACGCGCGACCGGCGTTGCTGTTCAGCGACGTGATCATGCCCGGCGGCATGAACGGCTACGTGCTGGCGCGGAAGCTGCGTCAGTCGATGCCGCAGCTGAAGGTGCTGCTCACCACCGGCTACGCGGGCGACGTCCAGGGCACGCCGGCCGATCTGGGCCACGAATTCGAAGTCATCGAGAAGCCCTACAAGCTCGAAGAACTCGCGCGTCGCGTCCGGCTGGTGCTCGACGACGCGACGGTCCGCGGCTGACACCCGAGTCGGGCGGACGAATGGGCATTCATGCCGCGGCAGCGCAGGGCTTCGAGGCCGACGCGGCGGGCTACGCGCGCGGCCGTCCCGACTATCCGGCGGCGCTCGATGCCTGGTTGCGCGATGCGCTGGCACTCGGCCCCGAGACCGTGGTCGTCGATCTCGGCGCGGGCACGGGCAAGTTCCTGCCCCGTCTCTGCACGACCGGCGCCCGCATCGTGGCGATCGAACCCGTCGATGCGATGCGGGCGCGCCTCGTCGACGCGCACCCCGACGTCGAGGTGCACGCGGGCAGCGCCGAAGCCATGCCGCTGGCCGACGCATCGATCGACGCGGTGGTGTGCGCGCAGGCGTTCCACTGGTTCGCGAACGGTGACGCCCTGGCCGAGATCCGACGTGTCCTGAAGCCCGGCGGCCGGCTCGCCCTGGTGTGGAACGTGCGCGACGAGTCGGTGCCCTGGGTTCGCCGGCTGACCGCGATCGTGAACGCGCACGAGGGCGCCACGCCGCGTTTCCATACGGGTGCCTGGCGGCAGGTGTTCCCGGCGGACGGCTTCGGCCCGCTCGAGGAGACCCGGTTCCGCCATGTCCACGTCGGCCCGCCCGACGAGGTCGTCGTCGATCGGTTTCTGTCGGTGAGCTTCATCGCGGCACTGCCCATCGACGAGCGGCGCGCGGTCGAAGCGCAACTGCGGCGGCTGATCGCAAACGAGCCGTCGTTCGCGGGTCGCGGCACCATCGAGTTTCCCTACGAGACGCTGGCGGCTCTCTCCACGAGACGTTGACCGGCGTCGCGGTCTCCGAAAGCGACGGGTCGGCCTCGCGACACGCCGTCAGCGGCCCGTGTCGGGATGCAGCTGGAGCACCGCGCCGCTCGTCGTGAAGACGCGTTCGGCGGTGGCCATCTCGGCGGCGTCCTGCGT
>CAHJXF010000222.1 GCA_903644065.1 Betaproteobacteria bacterium | reverse complement strand
TCGCGATCGTGCCGGCCCGCAACGAGGCCGACCTGGTGGGCCGGACCGTGAGCTCGCTCCTCGGCCATCCCTACCCAGGGGACCTGTCGGTCGTGGTCGTCGACGATCACAGCGACGACGGCACCGCGGCGGTCGCGCGCGAGGCGGCTGCGCGACTGGGCGCCGAGCAGCGCCTCACCGTGCTGAGCGCGTCGCCGCTGCCTGCCGGATGGACCGGCAAGCTGTGGGCGCTGTCGCACGGCGTGGTGCATGCCGACCGGCTGCCGGAGCCGCCGCGCTACCTCCTGCTGACCGATGCCGACATCCGCTACGGGCCCGACGCGGTGAGCGCTTTGGTATCCTCCGCCGTCGAGAACCGGCTGGTGCTCTCGTCGCTGATGGTGCAATTGCGCTGCGAAAGCCTTGCGGAACGCACGCTCATTCCGGCTTTCGTCTTCTTCTTCCAAATGCTTTATCCGTTCGCCTGGATCCGACGACCTGACCGTCGCACCGCCGCAGCCGCCGGCGGATGCGTGCTGCTCGATCGCCTCGCGTTGCAGGCGGCCGGCGGCATCGAGTCCATTCGTGGCGCAGTGATCGACGACTGCGCGCTGGCGGGCCGCCTGAAGCCGCAGGGGCCGATCCGGCTCGCGCTGGGCACGCAGGTCGAGAGCCTGCGTCCGTATCCACGTTTCGACGATATCCGCCGCATGGTGGTCCGCTCGGCCTATGCCCAGCTGCGCTTCTCGCCGGTGCGGTTGCTGTTCGTCGTGCTGGCGATGAGCCTGGTCTTCCTGGCGCCGGTCGTACTCGTCATCGTCGGCGACGGCTGGACCCGCGCCTGCGCGGTGGCCGCCTGGCTCGTGATGGCGGCGTTGTTCGCGCCGATGCTGCGACGCTACCGCGTTCCGCTGTGGTGGGGCTTCGGGCTGCCGCTGATCGCTGCGACCTACCTCGCCTTCACGATCGAGTCGGCGTGGCTGCACGGCCGTGGCCGCGGCGGCGCATGGAAGGGGCGCGTCCAGACCGGCGCGGCGGGCACGCCATGACCGTCCACGCGTCGACTTCACCCGAACGCACGGTGCCGGCATGCAGCAGTTGAACCGGATCGTCGAGCCGCCCATCGACGTGATGGTCGGCGCCATCGACGGGCTGGACAACCTCGTCCCGGTGGACGAAGCGGCAAGGGTCGAGCCGATGGCGCGCGGTGTCCGCGAGGCGCTCGATCACGGCGTCGACCGAGTCGCGGTCGACGGCCGGGCCATCGATGCGCCACACGACGATCCGCAGCCGGTCGACGGGCGCGACGCGGTGTCGGCCGACGTTCCGACGGCGGACGACCTCGACGACGGCCTCGACGCCCGCATCGCGCTGGCGACCGACACGCTGCTCGCACAGCAGCGCGCGGACGGCCATTGGGTCTTCGAGCTCGAGGCCGACGCGACGATTCCGGCCGAGTACGTGCTGCTGACGCACTTCCTCGGCGAGCCCGAGCCCGGCATGGAGCGGCGCATCGCCGCCTATCTGCGACGCGTGCGACTGCCGGGCGGCGGCTGGCCGCTGCACCACGGCGGCGAGTTCAACATGAGCGCCAGCGTCAAGGCCTACTTCGCGCTGAAGGCGATCGGCGACTCGCCGTCGGCGCCGCACATGGTCGAGGCCCGCGAGGCGATCCTCACCGAAGGCGGGGCCGAGACGGCCAACGTCTTCACCCGCATCCTGCTCGCGCTGTTCGGCGCGTTGTCGTGGAGCGCGGTGCCGGTCACGCCGGTCGAGATCATGTTCCTGCCGCGGCGTTTCCCGATCCACCTGTCGCGCATCTCGTACTGGGGGCGGACGGTGCTGGTCCCGCTGCTCGTGCTGCAGGCCCTGAAACCGGTGGCGCGCAATCCGCGCGAGATCCGCATCGACGAACTGTTCCTCATGCCGCCCGACGAGGTGGGGCGACCGAGCCGCGCGCGTCACCAGTCGCAGGTGTGGTATCGCATGTTCGCGACCGTCGACGCGCTGCTGCGGATCGCCGAGCCGGCCTTTCCGCGGGCGATCCGGCAGCGCGCCATCCGGAAAGCCGTGGCGTTCGTGCACGAGCGGCTCAACGGCGACTCGGGCCTCGGCGCGATCTTTCCCGCGATGGCCAATACGGTGATGATGTTCGACGCGCTCGGCTACGCGCGCGACGATCCGGACTACGTCACCGCCCGGCGCGCCATCGACCGCCTGCTGATCGTCGAGCCCGACGAGGCCTACTGCCAGCCGTGCGTGTCGCCGGTGTGGGACACGGCGC
The DNA here is from genome assembly GCA_903644065.1 of Betaproteobacteria bacterium. Taxonomy (GTDB): domain Bacteria; phylum Pseudomonadota; class Gammaproteobacteria; order Burkholderiales; family Burkholderiaceae_D; genus CAHJXF01. Next base: position 3,767 of record CAHJXF010000222.1, on the reverse strand, counting down.
TGATGTGCCATGCGCTGCTCGAGGTCGGCGACCGGAAGGCCCGCGACGGCGCGCGACAGGGCCTGGATTGGCTCCGGGCGCGACAGATCCTCGACGTGCAGGGCGACTGGGCGATCAATCGCCCGCACGTGCGGCCGGGGGGCTGGGCGTTCCAGTACGACAATCCGCACTACCCGGACCTCGACGACACCGCGGCCGTGGTGCTCGCCATGCATCGCTCCGCCCGGTTGCAGGGCGAACCGTCGACCGCGTTCGACGAAGCCATCGAACGCGGCAGCGAGTGGGTCGTCGGGCTGCAGAGCCGGAACGGCGGCTGGGGTGCGTTCGACGCCGACAATACCGGCGAATACCTCAACAATATCCCGTTCGCCGACCACGGCGCGCTGCTCGACCCGCCCACCTCGGACGTCACGGCGCGTTGCGTCGGCATGCTGGCGCAGATGGGCCGGCCCGAAGACGTCGAGGCGATGCAGCGCGGGCTGCGTTTTCTGAAGCGCGAACAACGCGCCGACGGCAGCTGGTACGGTCGCTGGGGCATGAACTACATCTACGGCACCTGGTCGGTGCTGAGCGCGCTGCAGGCGGCCGGCGTCGCGTCGGATGCGACCGAGGTCACGCGCGCTGCCGACTGGCTGGTGTCGATCCAGAACGACGACGGCGGCTGGGGCGAGGAGACCAGCAGCTACGACCTCGGCGCCGAGGGGCACAAGGATGCGGTCAGCACCGCTTCGCAGACGGCCTGGGCCGTCCTCGGCTTGATGGCCGCCGACCGCACCGATCATCCGGCGGTCGCTCGCGGCGTCGCCTACCTGATCGACACGCAGTTGCCGGACGGCCTGTGGGGCGAGCCGCAATTCACGGCTACCGGCTTCCCGCGAGTGTTCTATCTGCGCTATCACGGTTACCCGAAGTTCTTCCCGCTGTGGGCCCTGGCGCGTTACCGACGCCTGGGTGCCACGTCGGGCGGACCGCGTTTCGGATTGTGACCTGCGGGCCGCCGTTCGGCCCGTGATCCGGCGGCTCGGCGCGTGAGGCGGCTACCGGATCCGGCCGGCGCGGTGCTCGCGATCTGCGGACTCGCGTTCGAGGCCCGTCTCGTCGCGGGACCGGGGGTGCGGACGCTGGCCGGCGGGGGGCGGGCCGGACTCGCCGGCGACATCGAACGCGAGGTGGACGGCGGTATCGCCGCGATCGTCAGCTTCGGCCTGGCCGGCGCGCTCGACGCGGCTCTGCGGCCCGGCACCCTGATCGTCGCCGACGCCGTGGTGGCGACCGACGAACGCTATCTCACCGACCCGGACTGGTCGCGGCTGCTGTCGGCACGCCTGCCGCGAGCCGTCGCCGGATCGATCGCGGGCGTGGACCGCATCGTGGGCGACCGTCTCGGCAAGCGAGCGCTGTTCGAGCAGACCGGCGCCGTGGCCGTCGACATGGAGTCGCACGTCGCTGCGCGCATCGCGACGGCCCACGGCCTGCCGTTCGTGGCGTTGCGGGCGATTTCCGACCCGCTGCTGCGCACCTTGCCGCCGGCCGCGATGATCGGGATGCGGGAAGACGGCCGGGTCGCTGTGGCCGCCGTGCTCAGGTCGATCGTCCGGCGACCGCAGCAGCTTCCTTCGCTGCTGCGCATCGCCGTGGAGACGAGGAGGGCGCTAGGCGCTCTCGGCGACGGCAGCCGCCTGCTTGGGAGCCGCCTTGGCTACGCGGATCTCGATCAGTTTCTTCTCGACATGGTCTGAGAAGACGTACTTCGCCTTGCGCTCGTGGCCGAGTTCGATGTCCTTGGCCATCGCCCCTTCGACCTTGACGCCGCGCATCGCGACGCCGAGCGCCCGCCACGGGTGCGCGACGGTGTCGCGGACCGCGGTGCCTTCGAAGCCGCAATGGACCATGCAGTCGGCGCACTTCTCGTACTTGCCGACGCCGTATGCGTCCCACTCGGTGGTCTCCATCAGCTCGGTGAAGGTCTTGGTATAACCCTCGCCGAGCAGATAGCAGGGCTTCTGCCAGCCGAAGACGGTGCGCGCCGGCATCGACCACGGCGAGCACTCGTAGGCGCGATTGCCGGCCAGGAAGTCCATGAACAGCGGCGAATTGGTGAATTCCCACTTCTTGCCGCGGTCGCCACGCCCCAGCACGTCGCGGAAGAAGCGCTTGGTCTTCTCGCGGTTGAGGAAGTGCTGCTGGTCGGGTGCGCGCTCGTACGAGTAGCCGGGCGACACGGTGATGCCGTCCAGACCCAGCGTCTTCATGTCGTCGAAGAAGGCGGCCAGTCGCTCGGGGTCGGCACCGTCGAACACCGTGCAGTTGATGTTGGTGCGAAAACCCTTGCTCTTGGCCAGCACGATGGCTTCGCGCGCGGTGTCGAACACGCCGTCGAGGCACACCGACTTGTCGTGCATCTGCTGGTCGCCGTCGAGGTGGATCGACCACGTGAAGAAAGGCGACGGCTCGTAGTCGTCGATCTTCTTCTTCAGCAGCAGCGCGTTGGTGCACAGGATGACGAACTTCTTTCGCGCCAGGTAGCCCTTGACGATGCGCGGCATGTCGCGGTGGAGCAGCGGCTCGCCGCCGGCGATGGACACCATCGGCGCCCCGCATTCGTCGATCGCCTCCATGCACTGCTCGAACGACAGGCGCTGATTGAGGATGTCGTCGGGATAGTCGATCTTGCCGCAGCCCGCGCAGGCGAGGTTGCAGCGGAACAGCGGCTCGAGCATCAGCACCAGGGGATAGCGGGTGCGGCGTGCCAATTGCTGCTTGACGACGTACGCGCCGACGTACGCCTTTTGAATGAACGGGATTGCCATGGAGGAGATTCGCCTTGTCGATGGAGGGGGCCGGCGCGGCGCTTTCGCCGCCGGTCGATGACCGCCGTGCGGTTCGACCCGTGCGGTTCGACCGCTCGTCGACCCCGGAAACCGACCGCGAGCATAACCGTGACCGCCTCTCGGTGCCAGTCGGCCGGTCGCCCCGTGACGTGTCGGCGCGCCGACCCTCCGGCCCCCGCTCCTCTATCATTCGCGTCGCGCGCGGCCCCGCCGGTATGCGCCGCACAAAGACGAACCCCGAAGCGCCCGATCGCCGTCCGATCGAACGGCGGCGCGTCGGACTCCCGCACCGAGATACCGCTTGACGCTTCCATCCTCCCGACCGGTCGTGCCCGAACCGACCATCGGCTTCGCGAGACGCCGCATCGCCGACGCGACGACCGCGAGCGCCCGGCACCCGTACGTCGTGGTCGGCGTCGCGCTGCTGCTGGCGGTCGTCGCGGCGGTCTACGTCGTGCGCGACCTCGCGATCGACACCGACAGCGCCAAGCTGATTTCCGCCGAGGTGCCGTGGCGGCAGCGCAGCGCCCGCTTCGACGCCGCCTTCCCTCAGCGCAGCGACCTGATCGCGATCGTCGTCGACGGCGCCACGCCCGAGATCGCCGAGCGGGCGGCCGCCACGCTGACCGAACGGCTCGCCGGCCGCAACGACCTGCTCGGCCAGGTCCATCGGCCCGACGGCGGTCCCTTCTTCGATCGCAACGGCTTGCTGTTCCTCGACGTGGACGAGGTCATGAAGACGACCGAGCAGTTCGTGGCGGCGCAACCGTTGCTCGGCTCGCTGGCTGCCGACCCGAGCGTGCGCGGACTGATGGACACGTTGCAACTGGCGCTCGAAGGCGTGCGCCGCGGCGACGCGAAGCTCGACCTGCTGGCGCCCGGCCTCGCCGGGCTGGCGAGCACGCTCGAAGGCGTGGCGGCCGACCGCCCGACGCC
>CAHJXF010000221.1 GCA_903644065.1 Betaproteobacteria bacterium | reverse complement strand
CTGTGGCGGCGGCTCGGTGTGCCGCCGCGGGCGCCCGACGAATGCCGGGCATCGCTGTTCGCCTATCCGTCCGCGCCGGTCGATGCGTTGTCGCGGGCGATGGCCGACGATCGCCGTCGGCGCTGGACGCTGCTGGTGCCCGAAGGAGGCGGGACCACGGCGACCGCGGCACTGGCCGGCGGAAGCTCGCCGGTGTCGTGCGACGGGGCGCTCATGGTCCGCTCCATCCCCTTCGTCGACCAGGACGACTACGACCGGTTGCTGTGGGCGTGCGACCTCAATTTCGTGCGCGGCGAGGACTCGTTCGTGCGCGCGCAGGCGGCCGCCCGACCGTTCGTGTGGCAGATCTATCGGCAGGCGGACGACGTCCACCTCGGCAAGCTGGCGGCGTTCGCGGACCGCTACGAAGCGGGGCTCGCGCTGCCCTGCCGCGACGCGCAGCGCCAAATGTGGAACGCCTGGAACGGCGACGGCCGCCTGCTGTCCGCCGCGTTCGGCGCCTTCCATGACCATCTGCCGGCGCTTCACGAGCACGCCGAGCGATGGGGCGACCGCCTGGGCTGCGAGACGCCGCTGATCGATCGGCTGATCGCCTTCGCCGCAGCCCGCAGGCAGGGCGATTTGCTAGACTAGCGGGCTTTTTCGGACGGCCATCGCGACGTCGCGACGGCCTGCCGATCCCAACTCTCGTCGAGTCGAATTTCATGAAAACCGCTCAGGAAGTCCGCGCCGGCAACGTGATCATGGTCGGGCAGGCCCCGATGGTCGTGCAGAAGGCCGAGTACAACAAGTCCGGCCGCAATTCCGCGGTCGTCAAGATGAAGATGAAGAACCTGCTGACCGACTCGCCGCAGGAAACGGTCTATCGCGCCGACGACAAGTTCGACGTCGTCGTGCTCGAGAAGCGCGAGGCCACGTACTCGTATTTCGCCGACCCCATGTACGTGTTCATGGACGCCGAGTACAACCAGTTCGAGGTCGAGAAGGACAACATGGGCGACGCGCTCAACTACGTCGACGACGGCATGCCGGCCGAAGTGGTGTTCTACGACGGCAAGGCGATCTCGGTCGAGATCCCGACCGGCCTGGTGCGCGAGATCGAGTACACCGAGCCGGCGGTCAAGGGCGACACGTCCGGCAAGGTGATGAAGCCGGCGAAGATCAAGCCCACCGGCTTCGAGGTCGCAGTGCCGGCGTTCGTCGCGACCGGCGACAAGATCGAGATCGACACGCGCACCGGCGAGTACCGCAACCGCGTCAAGTGACGATCGGGCCGGTCCGGTGACGTCGTCGCCACGATGACCCTGCCGAGCCAGGATTCGGCCGAGCGCACGCCCGCGTACGACGCGGACTGCCGGCTCTGCCCGCGACTCGCGACGTTCCTCGACGACGTGCGCGTGCGGCACCCCGGCTACTGGGCCAGGCCGGTGCCGTCGTTCGGCGACGGCGACCCACGATTGCTGATCGTCGGTCTCGCGCCCGGCTTGCACGGGGCCAACGCCACGGGCCGGCCGTTCACCGGCGACTGGTGCGGGCCGCTGTTGTACTCGACGTTGCACCGCCACGGCTTCGCGACGCATCCCGGCAGCGACCACCGGGGCGACGGCCAGTCGCTGGTCGACTGTCGCATCGCCAACGCCGTCAAATGCGTGCCGCCGGCCAACAAGCCCGAGCTCGACGAGATCCGCCGCTGCAACGGCTACCTGGTCCACGAGATCGCGATGGCGCCGCGACTGCAGGCGATTCTCACGCTCGGCACCATCGCGCATCGGGCGGTCGTCGAGGCGCTCGGCCTGAAGGTCGCCGCGTGGCGTTTCGCGCACGGCGCGAAGCTCGCGTTGCCGAACGGCGCGACGCTGTTCGACAGTTACCATGTGAGCCGCTACAACACCAACACGGGCCGACTCACCGAGGCCATGTTCGACGCCGTCGTCGCCTCGGTCCGCGACCATCTCGATCGCGGCGACCCGCCGCACGGCCCGACCCGCTGATCCGCGGTGACCGGCGCGTCGGCGACCCGTCGATCCCAGGAAGTTCGTCCGTCGCATGTCCGAAGAGAAGCCAGAAGCGTTCGACCCGAAGCCGCTGATCGCGAAGCTGCCGGGGCTGCCGGGCGTCTATCGCTACTACGACGCCGCCGGCACGCTGCTCTACGTGGGCAAGGCCCGCGACCTGAAGAAGCGGGTGTCCAGCTACTTCAACAAGGGGGCTCGCGAGACGCGTATCGCGCACATGGTCGAGCGCATCGCGCGCATCGACACCACGCCGACGCGTTCCGAGGCCGAGGCGCTGCTGCTCGAGAACAACCTCATCAAGGCGCAGTCCCCGCGCTACAACATCGTCTTTCGCGACGACAAGTCGTATCCGTACCTGAAGATCACGGCGCATCGCTATCCGCGCATGGCGTACTACCGCGGCGCGGTCGACAAGCGGCAGCAGTACTTCGGCCCGTTCCCCAACGCCTGGGCGGTCAAGGAAAGCATCCAGATCCTGCAGAAGGTGTTCCTGCTGCGCACCTGCGAGGACACCGTCTTCGCGAATCGGTCGCGACCTTGCCTGCTGCACCAGATCAAGCGTTGCAGCGCGCCGTGCGTGAAGGCGATCGACGCGGAAACCTACGCAGTCGATGTCGCCAACGCCTCGCGCTTCCTGCGCGGCCAGACCTCCGAGGTGCTGGCCGATCTCGACGCCAAGATGCAGTCCGCCGCCGCCGAGCTGCGCTTCGAGGAGGCGGCCGCGGTGCGCGACCAGATCGGCTCGCTGTCGCGCGTGCTGCGCCAGCAGAGCATCGACCTCGGCGACAGCGAAGGCGGCAACTCGGACGTCGACATCGTGGCGGTTCGCGTCGAGGGCGGCCGCGCGTGCGTCAACCTGGCGATGGTCCGGGGCGGCCGGCATCTCGGCGACCGCGCGTACTTCCCGACACACGTGGAATCGGCCGGCAAGCTGTCGGACAAGCGCATCGAGCAGACCGTGCTCGAAGCGTTCCTCGCGCAGCACTATCTCGACCACTTCGTGCCCGGCACGCTGATCGTCAACGTCGACCCGGAGGCGCCCGAGTTGATGGCCGCGCTCGAAGGCGGTTCCGGCCATCGCGTCACGCTGCTGCGCCAGCCGCAGAGCCAGCGTCGCATCTGGCTCGAGATGGCCGAGAAGAACGCGGCGCTCGCACTGGCGCGGATGCTGGCCGAGCAAGGCTCGCAGCAGGCGCGGACGCGTGCGCTGGCGGAGGTGCTCGGGCTCGACGACGCGAAGGAGGACCTGGCCGAGCTGCGCATCGAGTGCTTCGACATCAGCCACACGATGGGCGAGGCGACGCAGGCCTCCTGCGTCGTGTTCCATCATCACGCGACGCAGAACGGCGACTACCGGCGCTACAACATCGCGGGTATCACGCCGGGCGACGATTACGCCGCGATGCGGCAGGTGCTGACACGGCGCTATTCGAAGCTGGTCGAGGCGGCCAGCGACGCCGACCCGGTCGATGCGGCGGCAGCGAATCTGCAGCTGGCGAGAGAAACGATCGAGACGGCCGAGGACCTGGGCGCCGGGGATGCGTCGCGGCTAGCCGATGTCGCGGACGACGACGGATCGTTCGCGGCGTTGCACGACGACGTCGCCACCGATGCCGCACCCGACGACGAATCTGCGGTGCCGGGGGCGAAGCGCGGCAAGCGCACCGACCGCATCGCCGCCTTCCCCGACATCGTGCTGGTCGACGGCGGTAAGGGGCAGGTCGAGATCGCGCGGCAGGTGTTCGCCGAGATCGGTCTCGACATCTCCCTGATCGTCGGCGTGGCCAAGGGCGAGGACCGCAAGGTCGGCCTCGAGACGCTGATCTTCGCCGACGGCCGACCGTCGCTCGCGCTCGGCAAGGAGTCCGCGGCACTGATGCTGGTCGCGCAGATCCGCGACGAGGCGCACCGCTTCGCCATCACCGGCATGCGTGCCCGCCGCGCGAAGACGCGCACGACCTCGCGGCTCGAAGAGATCGAAGGGATCGGCGCCAAGCGCCGCCAGAAGCTGCTGGCCCGCTTCGGCGGGCTGCGCGGCGTGGTCGCCGCGAGCGTCGACGAGCTGGCCACCGTCGAAGGCGTCTCGCATCAGCTCGCCGAGGAGATCTTCCGGCAGCTGCATTGACGATGACGGCCTGCAGAACGGCAGGTCGGCCGGCGAGCCGACTTCGCACGCCGTCCGGAGTGCACGCTGGCGTTGCGATCTTGCGGGCAGACAGCCGCCGATCGGGCTCTGCACTGCGACGGGATCGTCGGTGTCCCGGTCGCCTCGCAGCGCGCGAGCTTGTCGCGGACCCGGCCGGCCTCGACGCGCACGATCGGGTCGGTCCGGGGATCGTAGCTCGCGAGGCGCCGGCCGAAGACCTCGACCCCGATCACGACCTCCTTGAGTTCCGCCTGGCGCTCGTCGAGCATCTCGCCGACGATGTGCCGCAGGAAGAGGCGATGGCGCTCCGAGCGTCGAAAGGTCGTGCTCGCGATGACCCGCTGCAGCGCGGTGTCGACGACGCTGCGCGAGAGGCCGTCGAACGGCGGGCGAGTCGCGTCGACGCGGGTCTCGTCGAGCACCGGGTTCCGGGCGCGGGCCGCTGACGACATGGCCACGCGATGATCGTTGCGACCGCGACGCCCGGCCGCGACGTTGGAGCGGCGACCGCGTCAGACCGAACGTTCGACCTTCCGTCGCTTGCGCCGCTCGTGGCTGTCCATCAACGGCGTTGCCGACACGCCGTGAACCACGATGGACATCGCGATGACCGTGAGCACCATCGGCAGGACGCGTTCGACCATCGGCTTGTCGAGGCCTTTCGAGATCGCGAAGACCAGGTAGTACAGGCTGCCCACCCCACGGATGCCGAACCACGCCAGCAGGCGTTGATGACGCGGCGATGCGCCGGCGCGGATCGTCGACAGGAACACCGACACCGGCCGGATGACGAGGAACGCCGCGATGCCGAGCAGGACGCCGTCGAGGCTGTAGTAGCCGGCCGATAGCAGCGCGCCGAGGATCAATACCGCGGCCACCTCGCCGATGCTCTCGAAGCGCTGGTTGAAATCGAGCACGTCGCCGACCATGTGCGTCGGCGACTCGCGCGGCAGATCGGCCTTCTCCTGGCTCTCGGACAGCGGCGTGTTGCGCACCTCGGCCGGATGATCCTGCAGCGCCTGCGTCTCGATACGCCGCATCGACAGTCCCGCGGCGAGCACCGCGAGGAAGCCCAGCGCATGAGCCGCGTCGGCGAGTCCGTACGACAGGCCGATCAGGCCGAGGCCGAGGAATTCCTCCAACCCGTAGGCTTCCGAGAAGCGCTTCCGCATCAGCAGCACAATCGCGCCGACCGCGAGACCCGCGGCCCAGCCGATGGCGAAGCCGGCCGTCACGGACCACAGGATGTCGACCGTGAACCATTGCCAGGCGAGCGTTCCGATCGGATGCAGGCCCAGCAGGCCCAGCCCCAGCAGCACGAACGGCGACGCCGTCGCATCGTTCAGGCCGCCCTCGGCAGACAGCGCGAAGCGTACGCTGTCGCGATCGTTCTCGTGCTTGACCTGGATGTCGGACGCGAGCACCGGATCTGTGGGCGCCAGCATCGCGCCGAGCAGCACGGCGAGTCCCCAGCCGAGTCCGAAGGCGAAGTGCGTGAGCAGCGCGATCAACGCGATCGTGATCAGCATCGCCGGCCCGGCGAGCCGCAACGGCAGGTTCCACAGGCGACGGCTGAAGAGACTGGTCGGCGTGCGCAGCTTCAGTCCCACGGTGAACAGCGACACCAGCACCGTCAGCAGGAACACGACCTCGAGCAGCGACGCGTCGCGGATCGGATCGATGTCGAGCCAGCCGGACACGCCGGGCCCGAGGACGACGCCGATGACGAGATAGATCAGCGAACTGGACATCGGCAGCCGGTCGACCAGGGAGCCGAGCAGCGCCATCGTGCAGAGCACCAGGCCGATGACGATGAACCACGAGGAGATCAAGGCGGTCCTTGGCGATGGGAGAGGGGTGGGGTGGGGGCGGCACCGCGGCGCG
>CAHJXF010000220.1 GCA_903644065.1 Betaproteobacteria bacterium | reverse complement strand
GCGGGCGACCCGGGCGGGGCTGCGGCTCGCCGTCGGCATCGCGCTGCTGGTGTCGACCTGCGTCTGGCTCGCGCGCGGAGCCATCGTCGGCCTCTACACCGACGACGAAGGCGTGCGTCGGGTGGCGCTGTCGCTGGTCGGCTTCGTCGCGATCTTCCACGGCTTCGATGCGATCCAGGCCATGTCGGGCTTCGTGTTGCGCGCCTACAAGCACGCGGTCGCGCCGATGCTGGTCTATACGGTGTCGCTGTGGGGCATCGGCCTCGGCGGCGGCTGGTGGGTCGCGTTCCACGGCGTCGCCGGGCATGCGCCGCTCGGCGCGAAGGGCCTGTGGGGAGCCGCGACCGTCAGCCTAGGCATCGCCGCCTTCGTCCTGCTGGGCTGGATGCTCCGGATCTCGCGTCGCTTGTCCGCGACGGCCTGAGGCCCGGCGTCAGACCTTGAGGAAGTGCTCGCGGTAGTGCTTGAGCTCGTCGATCGACTCGTGGATGTCGGCCAGCGCCTCGTGCTTCTGATGCTTCTTGAACGACGTCGCGACCTCGGGCCGCCAGCGCTTGCACAATTCCTTCAGCGTGCTGACGTCGAGATTGCGGTAGTGGAAGTAGGCCTCGAGCTTCGGCATCGCACGCGCCATGAAGCGCCGGTCCTGGCAGATCGAGTTGCCGCACATCGGCGCTTTGCCGCGACCCACGTGCGGCTTCACGAATTCGATCAGCGCGGCCTCGACCTCGGCTTCGGTGACGGTCGACGCGCGGACGCGATCGGTCAGTCCCGAGCGGCCGTGCGTGCCGGTGTTCCAGCTGTCCATGCCGGCCAGCACCTCGTCGCTCTGGTGGATCGCATAGACCGGCGCCTCGGCCAGGACGACGAGATGCGCATCGGTGATCACCAGCGCCACCTCGATGACCCGGTCGGTGTCGGGATCGAGCCCGGTCATCTCCATGTCCACCCAGACCAGCGGCGTCTCGTCGGCCTTCGCCGTGACGGTGGCGGAGGGCTTGGCGTCTTGTGACATAATTTTTGGCGGTTGAGTGAAGTCTGACCCAGGGTGCGCAGGCGAGGCGCTCGCCGACGACGACGCGGGATCCGGGTTGCGGCTCCGTCCGGCGGACCCATCTGTTCCCGGGCCGCCGGCCCGCGACGATGCGCGCAGTGCCGGCAGCGCCGGCCGGGGTCCGAAACCGAATGGATGTTCTCACATGTTCACCGCCCTCTTCGTCGTCGCGCTGCTGATCACCACCGTCGGCAAGTGGTGGCTGGCATCGCGCCAGATCGCGCATGTCGCCGCCCATCGCGCCGAGGTTCCCCCCCGCTTCGTCGAGCGCGTGCCGCTCGCGGCGCATCGGAAAGCGGCCGACTACACCATCGCCCGGACGCGGCTCGGCCTCGTGGAGAGCCTGGTCGGGACCGGCGTGCTGATCGCGCTGACCTTGCTCGGCGGCCTGCAGTTCGTCGACGACCGGCTGCAGGTCGCTCTGGCCGGCACGTCGCTCGCGTGGCGCGAACTCGCCCTCGTCGGCGTGGTGGCGGTCGCCTTCGGCCTGGTCGACCTGCCGTTCTCGCTGTACCGCCAGTTCCGGCTCGAGCAGCGCTTCGGCTTCAATCGCATGACGCTCGGCCTGTTCGTCGTCGACCTCGTCAAGGGGGCGCTGATCGGCGTCGTGCTCGGTGCGCCGTTGCTGGCCGCGATGCTGGCGCTGATGCGCGCCGCGGGCGACCTGTGGTGGGTGTACGCGTGGCTGGTGTGGATCGGCTTCAACGGCCTGCTGCTGTGGCTCTTCCCGACCGTCATCGCGCCGTTGTTCAACAAGTTCCAGCCGCTGTCCGACGCGTCGCTGCGGGGTCGCATCGAAGGGTTGCTGACACGCTGCGGCTTCGCGTCGCGCGGCGTGTTCGTGATGGACGGCAGCAAGCGCTCGGCACACGGCAACGCCTACTTCACCGGCTTCGGCGCGGCCAAGCGCATCGTGTTCTTCGACACGCTGATCAGCCGCCTGACCGGCGACGAGATCGAAGCCGTGCTGGCGCACGAGCTCGGCCACTTCGCCCGGAAGCACATCGTCAAGCGCATCGCCTGGTCGTTCGCAATGAGCCTCGCGGCCCTCGCGTTGCTGGGCTGGCTCGCGCAACAAGCGTGGTTCTATCTCGGCCTGGGCACCGACCCGACCATCGGCATGCGGAACGTGAGCGCGCTGCTGCTGTTCTTCCTGGCGCTGCCGGTGTTCACGTTCCCGCTGTCGCCGCTGTCGAGCCGCGCTTCGCGCCGCCACGAGTTCGAGGCCGATGCCTATGCCGCCGCGCACGCCGATGCGGGCGACCTGATCCGCGCCCTGGTCAAGCTGTACGAGGACAACGCGTCGACGCTCACGCCCGACCCGCTTCATTCGCGCTTCTACGATTCGCACCCGCCGGCGGCCGTGCGCATCGGCCGGCTCGAAGCGCTGTCGCGCGGATCGCGCCTCGAGGCGCTCGCGCCCCAACCCGCTCTCTAGGGAATCGCATGCCGAAGACCGTCGCCGAATTGCTCGCCTCGCATTGCCGTCCCCTCGAAGGCAGCGCGGCCCTGACCGACGACGCCGTCGCGGCGCAGCTCGGCGTGCTGCCGGCATGGGCCCGCGACGGCCGGCGCATCCATCGCCGCTATGCGTTCGCCGATTACTGGGAGACGGTCGCGTTCGTCAACGCGATCGCGTGGGTGATCCATCGCGAGGACCACCATCCCGAGCTCGTGGTCGGCTACGACCGGGTGGATGCCCGTTTCGACACGCACTCGGTCGGCGGCCTTTCGGAGAACGACTTCATCTGCGCGGCCAAGTGCGACGCGCTGTACGCGGCCCGACCGCAGGCGTCCGCTTGACGCACGAGCGCGGCCGCTGCGCAGGCGTCGCCGACGCGTGGTCGGACAAGGCTCCGCACGCGCCCCGCGCTAGCGAAGCATGGTCCGCGAGCCGACGTCCCCGGATCGGCGTCGACGAACCGGCGTTCATGATCGGCGTCGATGAATCAGCGTCCATGAACCAGCGTCCATGAACCAGCGTCCATGAACCAGCGCTCATGACCCAGTGCTCATGAACCAGCGTCCATGAACCAGCGTCCATGACCGAGCGGGGGCGCATCGTCGCCGCCCATGGTAGGCACTACGTCGTCGTCACAGAGGCTCGCGAACGCCTGGTCTGCTTCACGCGCGGCAAGAGGAGCGAAGCAGCCTGCGGCGATCTGGTCGAAGTCGAGGCGACCGGCTCGGGGCAAGGCGTGCTCCAGCGCATCGAGACCCGCCGCAACCTGCTTTCGCGGTCCAACGGCTTTCGCACCAAGCTGCTCGCGGCCAACATCGACCAGATCGCGATCGTGGTGGCGACCTCGCCGCCGTTCTCCGAGGAGCTGCTCGGCCGCACGCTGGTCGCGGCCGAGAGCATCGCGGTGCCCGCCCGCATCCTGCTCAACAAGATGGACCTGCTCGAGCGGGTCGATGCCGCACGCGACACGCTCGGGCTCTATGCCGGCCTCGGCTACGACGTCGACGAGATCTCGATCCGCCAGAACGCCGACGACGTGACCACGCGCATCGCGAGCCGCTTCGACCGGCTGACCACGCTGCTGGTCGGCCAGTCGGGGATGGGCAAGTCGTCGTTGCTGAACCTGCTGGTCCCCGACGCGCAGGCCGCGACCCGCGAGATCTCCGAGGCGCTGCAGACCGGCAAGCACACGACGACCGACGCGCGCCTCTACCTGCTGTCGACGGCAGGCGACGTGACGAAAGGCGCCGTCATCGATGCGCCGGGCTTCCAGGAGTTCGGGCTCGCCCATCTCACGCCCGGCACGGTGGAGCGGGCCTTTCCGGAGCTGCGGCCCTTCCTCGGCGACTGTCGCTTCGCCAACTGCATGCACCTGCACGAGCCGGGGTGCGTGGTGCTCGACGCACGCGAGCGCGGCGACATCACGCCGCGCCGCTACGACCTGTTCGCCAAGCTGACGCGCGAGAGCAGCAGCTTTCGCGAACGCTGACCGCCCGTCCGTCGCGCCGTGCACCGGCCCATCGCCCGATGAAGCGCCTGACCTCGACCGACAACCTGCTGATCGCGACGCTGTGGCAGCGGATGCTCGAGTCGGCCGGCATCGCCTGCGAGATCCGCAACCGCTACATCGGCGCCGCGGTCGGCGAATTGCCGGCCGATCAGGTGGCGCCGCAGTTGTGGGTGCGCGACGATCGCGACATGACGCGCGCAACGGCGTTGCTCGACGAGTTCCGCTCGCCGCGCTCGAGCGCGCCGTGGTGCTGCTTCGCCTGCGGCACGCTGGTGGAAGGACAGTTCCATCAATGCTGGAACTGCGAAGCGCTGCGGCCGGACCCGTGAAGGCGCCGCCCTGCCGACCCGTCAGGGCTTCGACACCCGACCCGGCTTGAGCAACGTCGTCACCGACAGGCCGGGCGGAAAGATCGCCCACTGCGCATCGAAGCCCGGGGCGAGCCGCCGAAACGACTCGGTGGCGACCACGGCATCGAACGCGCCGTCGTCCTCGCCGTACATCCTGGCGAACGCCAGCGCGGGCCATTCGTCGGCCTCGAAACTGCCGAAGCCGTCGATCGGCTCGTTCGAGTCGTGCTTCACCATCACATGGCCGCCGGTCGCCAGCGGCGGCAGCGCGGCCGTCTGGTGCCGCCAGGTCTCATGATGATCCGCGTACCAGCGAATGTGGCCGTCGACCATCGTGCCTGCCGGGAAGCCGTAGTTGCCCATGCGCCGCACGTCCCAGCCGCCGTCGCGGCCGAGCCGTTTCTCGAAGCGGAAGCCGAAGCGCATGACGGCGTCGAGATCGGCCTTGGCCTCGGCGCCGAGCGGCAGGTCGAGCGTGACGAGGTAGGCCCACATCTGCACCATGAACGCGTTCATCCAGCCGGCCATCATCACCGAGCCGTCCGGCGACACGCCGTAGGTCGTGTCGGATGCGAACAGGCCGAGCGCGTTCTTCGCGCCGCCGGTGCGATACGGCGAATAGATCAGCTTCGATTCGTCGAACGTGCCGTCGACGAAGCGCTCGCGATAGATGCGGGCGTTGGCCTCGAGCGACGCGACGATCGACGAATAGCTCGGATGGTCCTTCGGCAGTACCGACAGCAGCTGCCCGCGCGCGACCAGGACCCAGGCGGCGGCGCGCGGCTGATAGCCCGAGTCGGTGCGGATCAGCGACAGCGCACCGAGGCGGCCGCTGTCGGTGCCGAACAGGTAGTTCCAGGCGTCCCACAGCAGCATCTCGTCGAGGTAGTACGGCTCGCCGGTCAGCAGGTAGGCGACGAACAGCGGATGCGGCTGGTGAGCGGTGTCGGGCTGGAACGCGCCCTGTCTCGAGTTGGCGACCATGTCGCCGCGATCCGACGACGTCACCGACGCGTACGGATGATCGGCGTAGACCGGCGCGCGGCCCGTCTTCTCGTCGCGATAGTGGACCGGCCAGGTGAAGAAGGCGTCGGCTTCGGCGAGCGTGTTGAGCACCGCGCGCCGGTCGCCGGACGCGAGGGCGCGTGCCGCGTGCGCGGGCACGATGCCGATGTTGGGGTTGGCGCCGGTGGTGGCCATGTAGGCGGGGACGGTACCCACCGCATTGGGCGTGCCGGGACCGACGGCCACCTTCTTCGGGAAGCTCGTCGGCAGGCCGGCGAGGACGCTCTCGGGAATCGCGACGCCGATGTTGAGGTGGGCGCGTCGGCGCACTTCGTCGGTCATCGCCGGCACGAGCGGCGCACGGCCTTCCTTCTGGAAGGGTCCGTGCTTCGAGCGTCCGTACGGCAGCAGCGTCATCGGCCCGTCGAACACGGCCCTGCCGTCGACGACGATCCGGTAGTGACCCGACCGGTCGACCGCCTGCGGTCCGTGCAGCGAGCCGTTCTCGAAGACCACGGTCGTGCCGTAGGCGGTACGCCAGATGCGCGCCGAGACCTCGGGTGCATGCAGGACGAGAACGTCGCCCGGACCGGACGCGCTGCCTGCGTCGCTGACGATCTCCACGCGCGACGCCGAGGCGTCGGCGGCGAGCGGCGCTCTGCCGGCCGCCAGC
>CAHJXF010000219.1 GCA_903644065.1 Betaproteobacteria bacterium | reverse complement strand
TCGCCGACGTCGCCCCGCCGTTGGCGCGACACAGCGTCGACGGCGGGTCGGGCACCGGTGGCGCGAGCGGCACGGCCGGATCGGCGGCACCGAGCAGGCTCGTCGACGCCAGCAGGATCAACAGGGACTTGTGCAAACGGAACTCCTCGATCCATCGCGGCCCGCCGGATCACCAGCCACAGGATAACGGCATCGTCCGGGCGCGACGGTCGGCGGTCTCGCCGGTCGGCCATCGTCCGATCGAGCGATGTCGAGGCCGGCCGGCGGCGGTATCGTCGCGAGCTCGAACGAGGGTGGAGCCGGAAGCAAAGCAGGTATCCTCGGCACCGGTCGCGACCGCCTGCAGGCGGCTTCACGCGCCGCCAACGTCCGCGTTCTTCCCATCGGCGAAGAACCATTCCAGAGCCGGCGTCCTCACGACCTTCGCAAACACGCACCGACCATGACCGAAACGCTCTCCTGGTTGCAGATCCTGATCCTCGCGATCGTGCAGGGCATCGCGGAGCTGCTGCCGGTCTCCAGTTCGGCGCACGTCATCGTCGCCGAACGCCTGATGGGCATCGATCCCACCACGCCCGAGATGACGATGCTGCTGGTGATGCTGCACACCGGCACCATGTTCGCGGTCATCCTCTACTTCTGGCAGGCATGGCAACGGCAGTTCTTCGCATCGCGGGCGCAGTTCGTGCAGGCGGTGAAAGTGATCGTCGTCGCCACCGTCGTCACCGGCGCGATCGGCCTCGTGCTGAAGGAGCTGATCGAGAAAGTCCTGATGCGCGGCAGCGGCAAGAGCGAGATCGAGGACCTGTTCGGCAACCACTGGTTGATCGCGAGCGGCCTCGCGGCGGCGGGCGTGCTGATCGTCGTGTCGGGTTACCGCTCGATGCGGCGCGCCGGCGGCGACGAGGTCCGCCTGAAGAGCGCCTTCCTGATCGGCGCCGTCCAGGGGCTCTGCCTGCCGGTGCGCGGCTTCTCGCGCTCGGGGGCCACGGTGTCCACCGGGCTGCTCGCGGGCGTGTCGCGCGAACGGGCCGAGGCGTTCAGCTTCGCGCTGGCCGTGGTCCTGACGCCGGCGGTCATCGCCCGCGAGGGCTACCGCTTCTGGAAGGCCAGCGAGGCCACTGAACACGGCGTCCACGACTGGCTGCCGTTGCTGACCCCGAGCCTGGTCGGCATGGTCTTCAGCTTTCTTGCCGGTCTCGTCGCGCTGCGCTGGCTGTCGCGCTGGCTGGAGGCCGGTCGCTGGCAGTACTTCGGCTTCTATTGCCTCGTGGTCTCCGCGCTGCTCTTCGTCTTCGGTGGGCGCTTTGACCCCTGAGGCGTCGATGCCGTCGGTCGAGCGAACCGGGTACGCGGCACGCGACCCCGCGCCGACCGGACGCCCGGCGACGAGGACGTCGACCGAGGCCGCCGCGCAGGAGATCCTGCAGCGCGTGTTCGGCTACGCGGCGTTCCGCGGTCACCAGGGCGACGCCATCGTGCAGGTCGCCGACGGCGGCGACGCCCTGATCCTGATGCCCACCGGCGCGGGCAAGTCGTTGTGCTACCAGATCCCCGCGCTGGTCCGCGGGCAGCGGGGGCTCGGGTGCGGCATCGTGGTCTCGCCGCTGATCGCGTTGATGCAGGACCAGGTCTCGGCGTTGCGCGAGAGCGGCGTGCGGGCGGCCTATCTCAACTCCACGTTGTCGTCGCAGCGCGCGGCCGAGGTCGAGCGCGACTTCCGCACCGGTGCGCTCGACCTGTTGTACGTGGCGCCCGAGCGGCTGCTCACCGAGCGCTGCCTGCAGCTGTTGTCGTCGGCCCCGGTGTCGCTGTTCGCGATCGACGAGGCGCATTGCGTCTCGCAGTGGGGCCACGACTTCCGGCCCGAGTACATGCAGCTCGAAGTGCTCGGCAAGCGCTTTCCCGGCGTGCCGCGCGTGGCGCTCACCGCGACCGCCGATCCCGCGACCCGCGTCGAGATCGTCGAGCGCCTCGGACTGGACGCGGCGCGATCCTTCGTGTCGAGCTTCGACCGACCCAACATCCGCTACGAGATCGTCGAGAAGGTCGACCCGCGCCGCCAGCTGGTCGACTTCATCCGCGGCGAGCACGCGGGACATGCCGGCATCGTCTACTGCCTGTCGCGCCGCCGCGTCGACGAGACCGCGGCGCACCTGGTCGAGCAGGGCATCAAGGCGCTGCCGTATCACGCGGGCATGGACAGCGACGCGCGTCAGAAGAACCAGTCGCGCTTCCTGCGCGAGGACGACCTCGTGATGGTCGCCACCATCGCGTTCGGCATGGGCATCGACAAGCCCGACGTGCGCTTCGTCGCGCACCTCGACCTGCCGAAGAGCATCGAGGGCTACTACCAGGAGACCGGTCGCGCGGGCCGCGACGGCGCGGCGTCCGACGCGTGGATGGCGTACGGGCTCCAGGACGTCGTGCAGTTGCGCCGCATGATCGACGAGTCCGACGCGAGCGAGCAGTACAAGCGGGTGTCCGGCGCCAAGCTCGACGCGATGCTGGGCCTGTGCGAGACGGCGACCTGTCGTCGCGCCATGCTGCTCGGCTACTTCGGCGAGGACGATGCGGCGGCCACGCGGCAAGCGGGCTGCGGCAACTGCGACAACTGCCTCGTGCCGCCCGAGACGTTCGAGGCCACGATGGCGGTCCAGCAACTGCTGTCTTGCATCTATCGCCTGAAAAAGGAGCGCAACCAGAGCTTCGGCGCGCTGCACGTCATCGCGGTGCTGCGTGGCGACCGTGCCGGCCGCGCCGGCGAGAAGATCGGGCAGTGGCAGCACGACACGCTGTCGACGTTCGGCATCGGCGCCGAGCGCAGCGAACTGGAGTGGCGCGCCATCGTGCGGCAATGCATCGCCTTCGGCCTGGTCGACGTCGATCACGAGAGCTACGGCACGTTGCACCTGACCGCGCGCAGCCGGCCGGTGCTGCGCGGCGAGGAGACGATCCGCCTGCGGCGCTTCGTGAAGGACGGCGGGCGCAAGAAGTCGGGCAAGACCCGCAAGGACCTCGACCCGGCTGACGGCCTCGACGCGACGGGCGCCGCGCTGTTCGATGCCTTGCGCTCGTGGCGCCTCGCGGCTTCGCGCGAGCACGGCGTGCCGGCCTACGTGATCTTCCACGACGGCACGCTGAAGGAGATCGCCCGGGCCCGGCCGACGACGGTGACGGCGCTGGGCGAGGTATCGGGCGTGGGCGAGAAGAAACTCGAGGCCTACGGCCGCGACATCGTCGCGATCGTCGAACGGACGACGTAGCGGCGGGCGATGTAGCGACGGACGACGTAGCGACAAGGTAGTGCCGACGTAGTGCCGACGTAGCGCTGATGACGGAGCCGACGACGTAGCGCTGATGACGGAGCCGACGACGTAGCGACGACGAAGCGACGACGAAGCGACGACGAAGCGACGACGAAGCGCCCACGATGCGAGGCGGGCCGGCATGGGCCGGCCGACGCAGGGCGGGCGACGCAGGGCGGGGGACGCAGGGCAGCGACGAAAGGGCGACGCGCCGTCAACAAGCGCAGCGAAGCGACGAAAGGCGACGCGCCGCCGAGAAGCGCGGCGGTGCGATGAGCGAAGCCATGCCGCGTCGTTCCGCATCGTCCGGGCTCACGTCGCGACGCCCGGTTCGAGACGCGTCGCGACCCGCCGTCGGCGCCGCGCGGCGCGGCACGCGGCAAATAAACCACGCCGCCCGCGCTTGTCGACATCGAAGCCGTACCGAAGCCGCACCCCGACCCTAGAATTGCTCTCTTACCCAGGGAGCAAGCATGCAGGACGTCGCCGGCCATCCATTCGTGTTCACCGCGACCGGCAAGGCGTACTTCCGCATCTGGATCGTCAACTTGCTGCTGTCGATCGTCACCATCGGCTTCTATTCGCCGTGGGCCAAGGTGCGTCGCCTGCGCTACTTCTACGGCAACACGCTGGTCGACGGCTCGCCGTTCGAGTTCCACGGTCGCCCGTTCGCGCTGCTCAAGGGTCGCCTGATCGGGCTCGTCCTGCTCGGCGCCTACACCCAGGCGGCGAAGTTCTCGCTCGTGCTGTGGCTGGCGGTCGTCGCGCTGTTGATCCTGCTGTTTCCGTGGCTGCTGTGGAAGTCGCTGCGCTTCCGTCTCGCCAACTCGAGCTGGCGCGGCCTCCGTTTCGGCTTCGACGGCACCATCGGCGGCGCCTACGCCACCTTCGTGCCGCTGATGCTGATGGTGGTCGCGCCGACGCTCACGCTGGCCGTCGCGCAGGGCACGCTCGACATGGCCAATCCGCCCACCACGCTGCCGGTCTCCTACTCGATCGCGATCTTCTTCGTGCTGGTCCTCGCGCCGTGGTTCTACTTCCGGCTGCGTGCATACCAGCATCGCAACGCGCGTCTCGGAACGACGCCGTTCGCCTTCGACGGACGTGCCCGCGCTGCCTATTGGATCGCGTTCAAGCTGTTCCTGCTCGGCATCGGCTTCCTGGTCGTCGGCGCCATCGTCGGCTCGCTGGTGGGCTTTCCGTTGTACTTCGCGTTGCGTCACCTCGATCGGGCCGGCGCCATGATCGGTGGCGTGGCCGGCATCGCGGTCGGCTACCTGTTCATCCTGAGCGGCGGCTCGCAGTCGATCGCCCTGGTGCAGAACTACGTGTGGAACCACAGCGCGCTCGGCGCCGGGCGCTTCACGAGCCGGGTCGGCCTGGCGCACCTGTGGTGGCTGGTGTTCTCGAACCTGTTGCTGACCCTCGTGACGCTGGGCTTCTTCTGGCCGTTCGCCGTGGTGCGCTCGATGCGCTATCGCATCGGTTGCGTCTCGTGGGACGGCGACAGCAGCGCGCTGATCGCGCGGGCCGGCGAGGATCGCAGCGGGGCGACCGGCGAGGAGACGGCCGACCTGTTCGGACTCGACCTCGCGCTCTGACGCGAGCGGCGCCATGACCGCCTGCCGCTACTTCGACGGCGTGTCGAGTCGCGTCCGGGTCGCATCGATCGCGGTCGAGGGCGCCGGCATCCGCTTGCTCGGCGACGACGTGGATCGCAGCGTGTCGGGCGACGCGTTGCGCTTCGCGCCGGCCACCGACCAGGGGCCCGCGCGCATCGCGTTCGCCGACGGCGGGCTCTGCGAGATCGACGACCGGGTCGCCGCGCACGCGCTGTTCGCGACCCTCGGTCATCGCCTCGCCGCCACCGATCGCTTCGTGTCGAAGACCTGGCAGGTGCTGGCGGCCACGGCCGCCTTCGTCGTCGTGATGGCCGCGTTGTACCGCTGGGGCGTCCCGTGGGCGTCCGACCGCATCGTCGACCGGGCGCCGACGAGCTGGGACGTCGCGCTGGGCGAGCAGATCCTCGACACCCTCGACCGGCGCCACCTGTTCCGACCGAGCGCCTTGCCGCAGAAGGTGCGCGACCGTGTGGTGGCGCGCTTTCGCGCACTGCGCCTGCCGTCCGACGCGCCCGAGGTCCGCATCGTGTTCCGCCAGCTCGGGGCGCCGAACGCGCTGGCGTTGCCGGGCGGCATCGTCGTCGTCACCGACGAGATCGTGGCCATCGCCGACGGCGACGACGATGCGCTCGCCACGGTGCTCGCGCACGAGCTCGGCCACGTGGCGCATCGCGATGCGTTGCGGCAGCTGGCGCGCAGCACCATCGCGTCGGGTCTCGCGGCCTGGTACTTCGGCGACGTCTCGAACGCCGCCGCGCTCGCCGCGGGCGGCCTCGGCACGTTGAGCTATTCCCGCGAGGCGGAGCACCAGGCGGATCTCTACGCGGTCCGCACGATGCGCGGCAACGGCGTCTCGATGTTCGGTGCGGGACAGTTGTTCCGCCGTCTGCAGGCCTGGGAGCCCGTGCGGCCGGCCGACGCGGGCAAGGGCGACGCGGGCAAGGGCGACGCGGGCAAGGGAGACGCGGGCAAGGGGGACGCGGGCAAGGGGGACGCGGGAAAGGGCGACGCGGGCAAGGGAGATGCGGGCAAGGGAGACGCGGGCAAGCGCGACGCGGGCGACGCCGGCAAGGGCGACGATCGCCTGGCGAGCGAGGCACCGGCGAAGTCGGGCGACGCGGATCC
>CAHJXF010000218.1 GCA_903644065.1 Betaproteobacteria bacterium | reverse complement strand
CTGACGCGCTCGCCGCCCCGAAACAGGGCGTCCGTTGCAGGTTGATGTAACATCGTCGGCACGCGACTCGGGTAGGTCGCCTGCTGACTCTTGCTGCATTACTGGCTTTCCAGCGCCGCCACCGTCTCGGGACGATGGCGTGCGCGGTGTGACATGGAGCTCGATTAATGGACTATGCGCAGGATCAGCGCAACCCGACCAAGCACATGGTCGGGATCGCTGTCGTCATCCTTCTGCACATCGCGTTGGTGTACGCCTTGCTGAACGGACTGGCCACCAAGGTCGTCAGCATCATCAAGAAACCGCTCGAGACCCAGATCATCGAGGAGGTGAAGCCGCCGCCCCCGCCGCCGCCCGTCTCGCTGCCGCCGCCCCCGAAGTTCGTCACGCCGCCGCCGCCGTACATTCCGCCGCCGGAGGTGCAGGTCAACGTGCCGCCGCCGCCGAACGCGATCCAGACGACGACGAACGTCGTGCCGACGGTCGTGCCGCAGATCGCCGCCGTGGCGCCACCGGCTCCCGCACCCGCACCGGCGGCGGCACCGGCACCGACGAGCGCCAAGTCCGCCTGTCCCAACTATGCGAAGGCTTTTGGCGACAGCGCGTTTCCGCGTGACGCTGCGCGCGAAGGCATCGACTCCGGTGAAGCGGTGTTGCGCTTCACCGTCAGCGCGTCGGGCGACATCAAGGACGTGACGACGGTCAGCCAGACCAACCGCGCCTTCGGTCGGGCCGCGCAGACGATCCTCAAGGAATTCAAATGCATCGGGCAGGGTCGGGACATCATTTTCGAGCTCCCCTTCAACTTCAAGCGCGAGTGATGCACCCCGGCAGCGTTTCCCGGGCACCGGACCCGGCTGCTTTCCTCACCCCATTCGTTATCAGCACTGTCTTATTGGAGAAATGATGAATTTGACCCCCAAGCTGCGAGCCCTGGGCCTCGCCTGTCTGTTGACCGCTTCAGTCGGCAGCGCGGTGCTGCCGGCCGTCGCCATCGCCCAGACCACCGCGCCGTCGGCCGACAGCGCCGCCGCACCGGCCGATACCAGCGCGGCCAAGACCGACGTTTCCGCGACGCCCACCGCGTCGGGTGACAGCGTCGAGAATCCCTACGGCCTCGAGGCGTTGTGGAAAGGCGGCGACTTCATCGCCAAGACCGTGCTGGTCGTGCTGGTGATCATGTCGATGGGCAGCTGGTACATCATGATCACGAAGCTGTTCGAGCAGACCAAGCTGATGAAGCAGGCGAAGCAGGCGAACAAGACCTTCTGGAACGCCCCTTCGGTGCCGCAGGGCATCAACACGCTGAAGACCGGCAGCCCGTTCCGCTTCATCGCCGAGTCCGGCATGCAGGCAACCGAGCGACACGAAGGCCTGCTGGGCGGCATCGACCTCAACACCTGGGTTACGATGTCGGTCCAGCGCGCGATGGAGAACGTGCAAAACCGACTGCAGGACGGCTTGGCGTTCCTGGCGACCGTCGGATCCACCGCACCGTTCGTGGGACTGTTCGGCACCGTTTGGGGGATCTATCACGCACTAACTGCGATCGGTATCGCGGGGCAGGCGTCGATCGACAAGGTGGCCGGACCCGTCGGCGAGGCGCTGATCATGACGGCCATCGGCCTGGCCGTCGCCGTGCCGGCGGTGCTGGGCTACAACTGGCTGGTCCGTCGCAACAAGAGCAGCATGGAACGTGTCCGCGCGTTCGGCAACGACATCCATTCGGTGCTGCTGGGCGGCGGCACGACGCGCGTCGTCGCAGCGCCGACGGCCGCGGCCACCGCCACGACGCAGCAGCAGGCGGTGCGTCCGGCCACGGTCTCGCGAGTGAGCTGACCCATGGCGATGTCGATTGCCGCGGATGCCGGCGACGAGGACGAGATCGTCTCGGCGATCAACACCACGCCGCTGGTCGACGTGATGCTGGTCCTGCTGATCATCTTCCTGATCACCATTCCGGTCGTCACGCACACCATTCCCGTGACCCTGCCGAAGGAAAGCAACGCGCCGCGACAGACCAAGCCGGAGAACATCAACCTGTCCGTCAACAAGGACGGCGACATGTTCTGGAACGACCAGCGCCTGCCGGATGTCGAGGCGCTGGTGAACCGGTTGAAGAAGGTTTCGCCGAACGTGCCGCAGCCCGAGGTGCAGATCCGTGGCGACGGCGCGGCGCGATACGAGTACGTGGGCAAGGTGGTCTTCGCGTGCCAGCGCGCGGGGATCGTCAAGATCGGCTTCATCACCGAGCCCCCGCCGCGCGGCGGCTGACCCGCGCGCTCGTCGCAGACGGACCGGCGAACCGCCGGTCGGCTTCATCTCTAAACGTCGTCGGAGAATTCTTTCATGGCAATGAATGTCGGATCGGCCAGTGCCTCCGGAGAGCCGGAGGTGATGGTCGACATGAACACCACCCCGCTGATCGACGTCATGCTGGTCCTGCTGATCATGCTGATCATCACGATTCCCATCCAGCTGCACGCGGTCAATCTCAACATGCCGGCCGGCAATCCGCCGCCCCCGCCCAAGCCGCCCGAGGTCGTGCAGCTCGACATCGACTTCGACGGCACGGTGGTCTGGAACGGCGAGGTGCAGCCCAACCGGGGTGCGATGGAAGGCAAGATGGCGGCGGCGGTCGCGCAACCGGTCCAGCCCGAAGTGCACATCCGGCCGAACAAGCTCGTGGCCTATCGGTCGGTCGCCGCCGTGATGGCGTCTGCGCAGCGGCTCGGGCTGACCAAGATCGGCATCGTCGGCAACGAGCAGTTCGTCAATTGACCGACGCGCGCCGACGTCTCGGCAGCGATCGGTCGTCGCTCGCGACGAGGTCGCCCGGCTGAGTCGTCCAGCCGGCGTCGGTCGTGGCGCTCGCCGGCGCGTCGGCGAGAACGATCCATCAGGCGAGTTGCGTCGCCGTGTCTTTCGCAAGGAATCCTCATGCGTGCCAAACCCTTCGTCGTCAAGGTCGTGTCCCTGTCCTGTGCGGTCGTCCTGCTCGGCCAGTCGTCGATCGCTCGCGCCGAGACCATGCGGCCGGAAGTCGGAAGACCATTACAGGCGGCGCAGGAGGCGTTGAAAGGCAAGCGCTACGCCGACGCCGCGGCGCGCGTGCGCGAAGCCGACGCGGTTTCCGGCAAGACGGCCGGCGAGCAGGTCACCATCGAACGCATGCGCGCCGCGGTGGCGTCGGCTTCGGGAGACCTCGCGACGCAGGTGGCCGTGATCGGCACCGGCAAGCTGCCGGGTGCCGAACAGATCCGCATGATCCAGTCGGTCGCCGGGCAGTACTACACGCAACACGACTACGCCAACGCCGCCATCTGGACCCAGCGCTATCTGAAGGATGGCGGCAGCGACCCGCAGATGCGCTCGATCCTCGTGCAGTCGTACTACCTGGCCGGCGACTGCGCGAGCCTGGCGCGCACCGTGGGCTCCGGCTCGGGCGACGACACGAGCGCGCGCGTCGCACCCGAAGAACAGCTGCAGACGCTGGGCAGCTGCTACCAGAAGACGAAGGACAACAGCGGCTATGTCGCGACGCTCGAGAAGCTCGCCACCAGCTATCCGAAGAAGGAATACTGGGCCGACCTGCTGTCGCGCGTGCAGACCACGCGCGGGTTCTCGGACCGACTGCAGCTCGACGTGTATCGACTGAAGCTCGCGTCGGGCTTGATGAACGGCACGAACGACTACATGGAGATGGCGCAGATGGCGCTCGGCGACGAGCATCCCGCCGAAGCGAAGAAGGTCGTCGACCAGGGCTATGCAAGCAAGGTGCTCGGCGCCGGCGGGGATGTCGAGCGGCAAAAGCGGCTCGCCGACCTCGCCGGCAAGCGCTACGCCGAAGGGCAGACGGCGCTCGCGAAGGAGGAGGCGACCGCGATGTCGGCTCGCGAAGGCGACGACCTCGTCGCGCTGGGCTACAACTACGTGGGCTACGGCCAGGCGGCCAAGGGCGTGTCGCTGATGGAGCAGGGCATCAAGAAGGGCAACCTGCGGCGACTCGAGGACGCGAAGCTGCATCTCGGCATCGCCTACCTGCAGGCGGGGCAGAAAGCCAAGGCGGTCCAGGTGCTGCGCACGGTCGGCGGCAGCGACGGCACGGCCGATCTGGCTCGCCTGTGGATCCTGCAGGCGCGGCGCACGGCCTGAGCGCGGCGTTGTGGGTGCGCTGCAGATGCGCCGCGGGTGCGCTGCGGCGTGCTCGCACGCGGTCGGCGCTTCAGACGCCGGGCGACACTTTGATCTTCGAGTCTGTCGTGGATCGCCGGCGCCACTGAACTTCCGCATCGGTCATCCGGGCGAGTGCCGACGCGCGGTGCGAGCGGCGCGGCGAGGATGCGCGCCGCTCCGCATCGCCGGGTGACAGTCGGGCTTCGATCGGTCATCGAACGCCAGCTGACGTCGGCCCTCAGGTCGGCCATCGACCGCCTGGCAACAGTCCGCCTCGAAGTCCCTCATCGATCGCCGACGGCACTCGATCTTCGAATCGGTCATCGATCGCCTGGCCGGAACGGGGGCCGCAGCGACGAAGGCGGCTCTCCGTCAGCGACGGTGCGATCGGGCGGCCCGGTCGCCGCGACGCGTTCGGAAACCGACGCGCGTTCAGTGACGGACGGCCCTGCCGCGCGTCGTCGCGACCGGCTTCCCGCGTGACGCCGCGGCGAGCGGCTTGGCCGCCTTGCCGCTCGACGGCCGCACGAACGCGACCCGCTTGACCTGCGCAACGACCGCCGGCGCAGGCGAGATCTGCAAGCGCTCACCGACGGCGACGGTCCTGCCCGACAACCGGTTGCCCGCACGCAGGCGTTCGACCGGCACGCCGCTCGCCCGGGAGATCGATGCGAGCGTGTCGCCGCGTCGCACCACGTAGCTCGACGTCGGCTGGATCGTCGTGGTCAGCAGCACGCCGCCGTCCGTGGGCGGCGTGAACGACGCGAAGCGCAGGTTGACGTCGCCGGGCCCCTTCTTCTGCACCAGCAGTCCCTGACCGGGCGTCAGGCGGACCTTCTGACCGAGGCCGTTGACTTCGCGAAGCGCGGCGGCCGTCATGCCGTAGTGGGCGGCGATCGATTCGACCGTCTCCTTCCTGGCCACCGTGTGCGCCTGCCAGGTGGCCAGCGGCGCCTCGTCCGCCAACCCGGCGCGGAACTCGTTCTCGCGCGTGGTGGGCACCAGCAGCGGCGTGTCGGACGACGCGCGGATGACCGGCCGATTGAACGACGGATTGAGCGCGCGGAAGTCTTCGAGCGACATGTTGGCGAGACGGGCGGCGGTCCGCACGTCGATGTCGCGATTGCGCTCGACGGCCACGAAGTACGGTTCGTTGCCGATGCGCGGCAACGTCACGCCGAACGCTTCGGGGTTCGCGATGATGTTCTTCAGTGCCTGCAGCTTCGGCACGTAGTTGCGCGTCTCGTCGGGCATCGGCAGGCTCAGGTAGTCGGTCGGCAGGCCGGCCGCCTGGTTGCGGTCGATTGCCCGCTTGACCGCGTTCTCGCCCCAGTTGTACGACGCGAGCGCGAGATGCCAGTCGCCATGCATCTCGTAGATCGCCTTCAGGTACGTCAAGGCGGCATCGGTCGACGCGAGCACGTCGCGCCGCTCGTCGTGCCACCAGTCCTGTTTCAGGTTGTAGGTCTTGCCGGTGCCGGGGACGAACTGCCACATGCCCGACGCATGGGCCCGCGAGTAGGCCATCGGGTTGTAGGCACTCTCCACGAACGGCAGCAGCGCCAGTTCGGTCGGCATCCCGCGCTTGTTGAGCTCGGTGACGACGTGATAGAGGTACAGGCTCGAGCGGTCGACCGCGCGCCGCAGGTAGTCGGGGTGCGACAGGTACCAGGCCTGTTGCTCGGCCACCAGCGGCGTGTCGAGGTTGGGGATCGCGAAGCCGGTCCGCACCCGGTCCCAGATGTCGTCGGGTCGCTGCGTGAGATCGAGCGTGCGGGGCGCGAGCGGATTGGTGACCACGATGCTGCCGATCGCGTTGCTGCCGCCGAGCGTGCCGGGCAGCACGTAACGCGCCGCGGCCGGGTTGCCGACCGCCGCAGGCGCGGCAGGCGGCG
>CAHJXF010000217.1 GCA_903644065.1 Betaproteobacteria bacterium | reverse complement strand
CGTCCGCGATCTCGATCGGCTGCCCCGCCACGATGACGAGCTTGCTGTGCCCATGCGGCAGCGGCAGCTCGGCCTCCATCTGGGGGATGGTCTCGCCAGCGGCGAGCCGCTGCTTGGCGGCGTCGCGGCCTTCGGCACCGTGGAAAATGTCGAGCTCGAACAGGCTCTTCCCGATGACCGCATCGCGGCTATAACCCGCGAGCTCCAGAAAACCCTGGTTGACGCGGACGAATCGCTGGTCGGCGAGGCGCGCGATCATCGCGGGCGCAGGATTGGCCTGGAACATCGCCTCGAACCGCTGCTCGGCTTCGAACCGGGCGGAGACGTCCTGGATCACGAGCGCGATGCAATCGGGCTCGCCGTCCGGATCGCTCAGCACGACATCGCGCACCTGATGGACCCAGCGCGGCGCGTCCGTCCCGATCGCGGCGACCTCCACCAGCAGATTGTCGAAGCTCTCGCCGGCGAGCGCGCGCATGATCGGATAATGCCGCGTCGGCAGGCGGCGATGCCGCTCGTCGCGCATGTGAAAGCGGCTGCAGAAATCGTCGCACGTCCGGCCGAGGTCCTCGATCGTGCGCACGCCGTGCATCGCGAGCGCGGCCTGGTTGGCCCAGACGATCACGCCGGCCGGATCGGTCAGGATCACGCCGCCGCTCAGCCCTTCGATCAGCTGCTCCAGATGGTGCAAGGTGTTGCCTGAGAGCACATGGGGCAATGCCGCGATCGCCGCGCCCGGTGCCTGCTCCGCAGGGGCCGGCGGGACGGCCTCGTTCGCGGCTGCCATCGGACCCTCCTGCATGCGTGGCTCGCCGGAGTTGTGAACCGACGCACCCGGTCAAAGCCCTTCGTCAACGCCAAGGTTCCCGAAAGGCGAGCGCACCACTCATGCACCCGTGCGGATGGTGCATATGTACCAGCCGCCATGCCGAAGCTATTCTCCGGCCGGACACATTCGGAGGCTGCCACGTTTGCACGATCTCTCGCCTCTGTCCGAACGGTCGATGACGCATGTCTGCTATCAGTTTCACGATCACCGAAGACGGCCGA
Source organism: Betaproteobacteria bacterium (assembly GCA_903644065.1). GTDB lineage: Bacteria > Pseudomonadota > Gammaproteobacteria > Burkholderiales > Burkholderiaceae_D > CAHJXF01. The sequence goes on along the minus strand of CAHJXF010000217.1, from coordinate 5,080 downwards.
ACTCGTTCGTCAGGGCCATGTCCGCGTGGCTGATCCCCGCGACGGCGAACGCGCCATCCCTATCGTCCAGGAAGAGATCTTCGTCGACAAGCGCATCGTCGACACCGAGCATGTCCGCATCAGGACGTCCGTGGCCTCGGACGAGGTCATGGTCCGCGATACGATCGTGGGCGAGCATATCGAGATCAAGCATGTCGCGGTCGGGCGGGAAGTCGATCGGGCCCCGCCGGTTCGCGAGGAAGACGGCGTGACGATCATCCCGGTCATCGAGGAGCGGCTCGTCATCGAGAAGCGGCTGTTCCTGGTCGAGGAAATTCATGTCGCCCGGCTGCGCCGCACCGAGGCGGTCGAGCTGCCGACGACGTTGCGCCGCACGCAGGTCGACGTCGACCGTACCGATCTCACCAAGCAGGAGGATGTTCATGGCAGGACCCGATGACCGGCAGGATGGCTCGCCGAGCCATATCCATATCGAGAAGACGAAGCAGCCGGCATGGTTCAAGGCATTGGCGTGGCTTGCGCTGGCACTGGGCTTGCTGGCGCTGCTGCTCGCGCTGACCCGCTGTAACCGGCAGGAGACGGCCACGGTCGCGCCGGTGGCACCCGCTCCCGCCGGTCCCGTCGTCGCCGCGACGCCGAATGCCGCTTCGTCGACCGCACTGGTCGGCACGTCGGGGCTCGGCAGCTATCTCGGCGGCACGGATGCGACGCCGCGCACCTTCACATTCGAGAAGCTGAACTTCGATACGGCCAAGAGCGCAGTGCGTCCCGCCGATGCCGCCGAGATCAACCAGATCGCGGCCACGCTGAAACAGTATCCGTCCGCCAAGATCCGCATTGCCGGCTATGCCGACGCGCGTGGCACCGATGCCGCCAACATGGCGCTCGGCAAGGCGCGGGCCGACAGCATCAAGTCGGCGCTGGTGACGCAGGGCATCGACGGCGGCCGGATCGAGACCGCGTCCGGCGGCGAGCATGATGCCGTCGACAGCAACGCGACGCCGGGTGGCCGCTTCGAGAACCGGCGTACCGAGCTCGTCGTGACGGCGCGCTGATCCCCAGTTCGTTCAAGCAAGCGTAGGAGACAAGACGATGTCCACGACCATCACCGCCCTGTTCGACAACCGTGCCGACGCCGAAGCCGCCAAGGAGCGGCTGAAAGGCGCGCGCGTCGATGCCGCCCATGTCAACATCCACGACAAGTCCAGCTCCGGCTATAAAGAGACGGGCTATTCGACGCACCAGGATCGCGGCTTCTGGGACTCGGTCAAGAACGCGTTCGTTCCCGACGAGGATCGCCATACCTATGAGGAAGGCGTGCGCCGCGGCGGCGCGTTGCTGACCGCCGATGTCGACGACGATTGCGTCGACGCGGCGGTCAAGGTGCTCGAGGAGGCCAAGACGGTCGACATCGACGATCGTTCCGGCGAGTGGCGCTCGTCTGGCTGGGACTATGCGGGCGCGGGAGCATCGGCCAGCGTCGGCACCGCCGCGACCCTCGGCGGCCTTGGTGATACCGGCACGACGGCGCGCGGCAGCGAGCAGGAGGAGGTGATCCCGATCGTCGAGGAGAATCTCGTCGTGGGCAAGCGTGACGTAAGTCGCGGCGGAGTGCGCGTGCGCTCCTATGTGACCGAGACGCCCGTCCACGAGCAGATTCGCCTACGCAACGAGCGCGTCAGCATCGAGCGCCGTCCGGTCGACCAGCCGCTTTCGGCCGCCGATACGGACGCCTTCCGCGAGCGCACCATCGACATGACCGCGACCGGTGAGGAAGCCGTCGTCGGCAAGACCGCGCGCGTGGTCGAGGAGGTCGTCGTCTCCAAGTCCGCCGAGGAGCATGTCGAGGACGTCTCCGATACGGTACGTCGCACCGATGTCGAAATCGACCGCGATACCGACATCGAGCAGGGTGCGACCTTCGGCACCAGCGGCACCGACAAGCGCATCTGACGCCTAGAGCCTGCGCGGGCATGTGCCCGCGCAGGCTATGCGCGATTATCGTGCATCGAAGTTTACAAGCTGTAAGTCGGCGACCGTAAACACCGCGTAGTCCGCGTGCAAGTCCCTAGGTCGTTCAGTGCCTGGGCTGTCAGCGCGGCATCGTCAAGCTACCCGACCCGTCATGATCGCCGGATAGCTGCACGCCGAGCGCAGCTACCGGCGTCAGTGCGTTCTACTTGACTTCGATGTCCGTGGCCTGCGCGCTATAACGTGCGCGAAGATGAGCCCTTGCGGACATGGCCGTCGGGAAGGTCTCGGCGAGAACTTCGGACGTGTGCAGGGGATAGCCCTGCGAATTACGGCGCATCGTGCGGACCGTCACGTGGAAGGCGCCCTCGGCATCCTTCGCCACCAGATAGGGCCGAACTATCGCTCTCGACATCATCGTCTCCTCATGCGCCAGGCTTCACGGAGCCGGGCCGGCCGGGGAGGGGAGTGGCACTCCCGCTCGCCCGGCCATCTCGTATGGATCGGCTGGACCCTAGAAGTCCATGCCGCCCATGCCGCCGCCCATGCCGCCGCCACCCATCGCGGGCATGGCCGGCTTGTCGTCGGCGATCTCGGCCACGGCCGCCTCGGTCGTGATCAGCAGCCCCGCGACCGATGCCGCGTCCTGCAGGGCCGAGCGCACGACCTTGGTTGGATCGATCACGCCCGATTGGACGAGGTTCTCATACTGCTCGGTCTGGGCGTTGAAGCCCATATTCTGGTCGTTACCGTCGACCAGCCGGCCGGCGACGACGCCACCGTCATGGCCGGCGTTCGCGGCGATCTGGCGCAGCGGCGCCTGGAGCGCCTTGCGGACGATGTCGACGCCGCGCGTCTGATCGTCGTTGGCGCCCTTGAGATCATCGAGCGCCTTGCTGGCGTAGAGCAATGCCGTGCCGCCGCCGGGGACGATGCCCTCCTCGACCGCCGCGCGCGTGGCATGGAGCGCGTCGTCGACGCGATCCTTGCGCTCCTTGACCTCGACCTCGGTGGAGCCGCCGACCTTGATGACCGCGACGCCGCCCGCGAGCTTGGCAAGACGCTCCTGGAGCTTCTCCTTGTCATAGTCGCTGGTGGTGTTCTCGATCTGGCGGCGGATCGCCTCGACGCGGCCCTTGATCGCATCGGACTCGCCCGCGCCATCGACGATGGTGGTGTTGTCCTTGTCGATCGTGACGCGCTTGGCGGTACCGAGCATGCCGACGGTCACGTTCTCGAGCTTGATGCCGAGATCCTCGGAGATCATCTCGCCCTTGGTCAGGATCGCGATATCCTCGAGCATCGCCTTGCGGCGATCGCCGAAGCCCGGCGCCTTGACGGCGGCGACCTTGAGGCCCCCGCGCAGCTTGTTCACCACGAGCGTGGCGAGCGCCTCGCCCTCGATATCCTCGGCGATGATCAGCAGCGGACGGCCCGACTGGACGACGGCTTCCAGGATCGGGAGCATCGCCTGCAGGTTCGAGAGCTTCTTCTCGTGGATCAGGATGTACGGATCGGTGAGTTCGACCGTCATCTTCTCCGGGTTGGTGATGAAGTAGGGCGAGAGATAGCCGCGATCGAACTGCATGCCCTCGACGACGTCGAGCTCGAACTCCAAGCCCTTCGCTTCCTCGACGGTGATCACGCCTTCCTTGCCGACCTTGTCCATCGCCTCGGCGATCTTCTCGCCGACGACGGTGTCGCCGTTGGCCGAGATGATGCCCACCTGGGCGACCTCATGGCTGCCGGCGACGGGCTTGGAGCGCGACTTCAGGTCCTCGACGACCTTGCCGACGGCGATGTCGATGCCGCGCTTGAGGTCCATCGGGTTCATGCCGGCGGCCACCGACTTCATGCCCTCGCGCACGATGGCCTGCGCCAGCACGGTCGCGGTGGTCGTGCCGTCGCCGGCGACGTCGTTCGTCTTGGACGCGACCTCGCGCAGCATCTGCGCGCCCATATTCTCGAACTTGTCCTTGAGCTCGATCTCCTTGGCGACGGTGACGCCGTCCTTGGTGATGCGCGGCGCTCCGAACGACTTGTCGATGACGACGTTGCGGCCCTTGGGACCGAGCGTCACCTTCACGGCGTCGGCCAGGATGTCGACACCGCGCAGAATGCGCTCGCGGGCGTCACGCGAAAACTTGACGTCTTTCGCTGCCATGATGTGTGTTCCTCGTAGTTGAGTGAATGTGCGGAAGGTTCAATGACGATCCCAGCCCGCCGGTCTCAACCGACGCGGCCGAGCCCGTCGGCGTCAGCCGACGATCCCGAGGATGTCGCTTTCCTTCATGATGATCAGGTCCTCGCCGTCGATCTTGACCTCGGTGCCCGACCATTTGCCGAACAGGATCTTGTCGCCGGCCTTGACGTCGAGCGGCGTGATCTTGCCGTCGTCGGCCTTGATTCCGCCACCGGCGGCGACGACCTCGCCCTCCTGCGGCTTCTCCTTGGCGGTATCGGGAATGATGATCCCGCCTGCGGTTCTCTCCTCGGCTTCGACGCGGCGGACGAGCACGCGATCATGCAGCGGACGAAAGTTCATGCGTTACCTTTCCTGTTGCGGGCGGGAGCGCGAGAAACGAACGCCGCGCGTGCCTGCCTCTATTGAATCAGATGCCTTCGCTAACCGAACATGTCCTCGTTAACTGAAAGCCCCCTGGCACTCACCGGATCGGAGTGCCAGCGGCGCGCATATGTTGCCGTACGGCCGTGCTGTCAAGCCGCGCAACGTCTCCGCCGGAGGTGATTTCCGCGCGAACGGTGGGCCGGATGTTTGTGCGCCGCACCACGCCAGTCTGCGTAAGTTACAGTAAAACTACGGCAATACGAAGTCTTGACCGATCCGGTAAACGCCGCGCTCGGCATCTTTCCACCGCAACCTAGCACTGTCCTCCCGCGTCGCTGACCCACGAACGAAAGGGGATCTGTCATGCATATGGGCGGCGGGAGACGATCTGCGATAGGCGCGGCGCTTGCGGGCGCGAGCCTGCTCTGTCTGCTGAGCGGGTGCGATGGCTCGGGCGGCACGCGCGTCGCCAGCATCGGCGCGACGCCGGCCTATGCGGCGGCGGGTTCCGGCTCCGGCGCGGAGGGCGGCGGTGTTGGC
>CAHJXF010000216.1 GCA_903644065.1 Betaproteobacteria bacterium | reverse complement strand
CGCCAGCAACGACGCGACGATGTTCAACGAGGAGAGCCGGCAGTGATCGACGGGCGAACGCTCGACCGCCACGATCTCGCCACGGCGCGTGAAGGCGACGATCTCGCCACGGCGCGTGAAGGCGGCGGAAGCGCCACGCCCCGCGAGGACCGCGCCCGGCCAGTCGACCGGCGGACGCGGGGCGGACCGGCTGTCGCGCGGGTCGCGATGATGCGAATCGACGGGCTCGTGCCGTGACCGCGTTCCGCTACGAGGCGGCCGAGGACTCGGGGCGCATCCGCACCGGCGTCGTCGATGCCGACAGCCCGCGGCTGGCCCGCGCCGGGTTGCGCCAGCAGGGCCTGACGCCGCTGTCGGTCGAAGCGCTGAGCGCCTCGAACGACGCGCGCATCGATGCGACCGAAACGACGACCTCGACGCCGGTCGCCTTCCGGCGCCGCCTGCCGACCACCGAACGCGCGCTGCTGGTCCGCCAGCTCGCGAGCCTCGTCACCGCGGGGCTGCCGCTCGCGCAGGCGCTCGCCGTGGTGCAGGACCAGGCCGAGAAGCCGCGCGTGCGCGACCTGCTGGCCGGCATCCGCGGCGACGTCGTCTCGGGGACCACGCTCGCATCCGCCTTCGCGCGCCACCCGCGCGACATCCCCGAGCTCGATCGCGCGTTGATTGCGGCCGGCGAGCAGTCGGGCGACCTCGGCACGGTGCTGATGCGCCTCGCGGATCACATCGAACGCCGCAACGCCCTGAAGGCGAAGGTCACCGCGGCCTTCGTCTATCCGGCCATCGTGTCGGCTGTGGCGGTGCTGGTGGTCACGGCGTTGCTGGTCTACGTCGTGCCGCAGATCGTCGGCGTGTTCGCGCAAACGAAACAGAAGCTGCCGTTCCTGACGCTGGCGCTGATCGGCCTGTCGAACTTCATCCGCGCGTGGGGCTGGCTGGTCGCCATCGTGCTGGTCGTGGCGGGCTTCGCCACCCGACGCCTGCTGAAGCGACCGGGACCGAAGCGCGCGTGGCACGGCCGCCTCCTGACGCTGCCGCTGGCCGGCCCCCTGGTGCGCCGCGCCGACCTCGCGCGCTTCTCCGACACGCTGGCGATCCTGGTCGGGGCCGGCGTGCCGATCCTCCGCGCGCTGCTCGCCGCCCGCGACACGATGAGCAACGTCGTCCTGCGCGGCACCGTCGACGACGCCATCGTCCGCGTCCGCGAGGGCGCGTCGTTGTCGCGCGCCCTGAAGCCGCCGCGCGGCGAACGGGGCTCGAAGACGGAAGCGACGGGGCACTTCCCGCCGGTGCTGCTCAACCTGATCGCGAGCGGCGAGGCGACCGGCAAGCTGCCCGACATGCTCGAACGTGCGGCCACCAGCCAGTCCGACGAACTGGAGCGCCGCACGCTGTGGCTGACCAGCCTGCTCGAGCCGCTGCTGGTGGTGGCGATGGGCGGCATGGTGCTGCTGATCGTCCTCGCGATCCTGATGCCGATCATCGACATGAACCAGTTGATTCGCTGATCCGTCGCGTGGACGGGCGAGGCGTCTTGCCACGCTGCGTCGTCAGCCTCCGATGGACCGCCGGCTCGCTCGCGCGTCGAGGAACCCACCGGTACATCGGGGCAGCGGACGAACTCGATGTCGATGTCGATGTCGATGTCGATGTCGAGGGCGTGGCGACGGCTGTCGCCACCCGTCCATCGACCGGCCTGCCCGAATATCGCTGCACCGCGGCCGTTCCGACGGACACCGTCCGGTAGCCGGCACGATGCGCCGGCTAGCCGTGCAGCATGTGGCTCCCCTCAGGTGCAGCTCGCCACGACGTCCCGATACGACGTCGATCGGCGGCCGCGGGCCGGACGCTGCTCGCTCGCGTGCGCGAATTTGCGAGTGACGGCCGATCGGCCCGAGGCGCTTTGTCGGCAGCCTTTACACTTTCATCTGTCCGACGATCACGACATCGTTACGATTGAAGGGCTTGCATTCCTGGCACGCGAACTGCTTTCCGACCGCCGCGCTCCGCACAGGCGCGAAAGCAGTCGCTTCACCGCAACCGCTGTTCGCCTTCGAACGGAAAAAGTCGGACGGTCCCTCGCACGGGACCTTCGAACGACGTGCGCGTCCGTTCACCCAGGAGATGACCATGTCCTTGCTTTCCCGAGTCGCCCCGCGCGCCGGCGGTGTGGCCGCCGCGCTGTTCGCATCCACCCTGTCGTTCGTACCGGCGCACGCCGATCCGATCAACATCCTGTTCGTCGGCAACAGCTTCACCTACGGCGATGCCGCGGGCGGCCCCAACCTCGTGCAGCCGTACAAGGCGAACACGGTGACCGACCTCAACAAGACCGGCATCGGCGGCGTGCCGGCGCTGTTCAAGGCGTTCACCGTCGAGCGCGGACTGAACTACAACGTCAGCCTCGAGACGATGGGCGGCGTGGGCGTCGACTGGCACTACATGAACCGCCTGCCGCTGATCAACCAGCCGTGGGACCAGGTCGTGCTGCAGAGCTACAGCACGCTCGATGCGAACCGTCCCGGCAATCCCGCCACGCTGATCCAGTACTCGGGACTGCTCGCCAACCTGCTGTACGGCCAGAATCCCAACGTCGACATCCATCTCGACGCGACGTGGTCGCGGGCCGACCTTACCTACAAGCCGGGCGGCGCGTTCTACGGGCAGTCGATCTACGCGATGGAGAACATCGTGAAGGCCGGTTATGCCCAGGCCCAGCAGGCCAACCCGCACATCGACGACGTGATCGAGACCGGGCAGGCCTGGGCCCGCACCTGGGAGACCGGCTTCGCCGATTCCAATCCCTACGACGGCATCACGGCGGGACAGGTCGACATGTGGGCGCCCGAGGGTTACCACGCGAGCGTGTACGGCTACTTCATGGAAGCGTTGATGTTCTTCGGCGACGTCACCAAGCTCGATCCGCTGTCGATCGGCTACGACCAGGTGGCGATGGACCTCGGCATCACCCGGGCGCAGGCGCTGACGCTCGAGACGCTGGCCAGCCAGACGCTGCAGGGCGTACCGGAGCCGGAGACGCTTGCGCTGATCGCGGCGGGCCTGATCGGCTTCGCGGTGCGTGGCCGACGCGGTCGTCGGACCATCGGGTCGGCTCGCCCGGCGTAAGTCGGTCGCGAGGTGTCGCAAAGCGCGACACCTCGCATCGTCACGGGGTCTCGCGCGCCCGCGACGCTTCGCGGTCGCGCAGCACCGCTCGCTGCACCTTGCCGGTCGTGGTCATCGGCAGCGCGTCGACGAACTCGATGTCGCGCGGCGTCTCGTACGGTGCGAGACGCTCGCGCACATGCAACTTCAACGCGGCGACCAGCGCGTCGCTCGCCGCGAAGCCCGCGCTCAACACGACGAACGCCTTGATGACGTTGCCGCGCTCGACATCGGGACTGGGCACCACCGCGGCATTGGCCACGGCTTCGTGGCGCACCAGGCAGTTCTCGATCTCCGACGGGCCGATGCGGTAGCCCGCCGCCTTGAACATGTCGTCGGCGCGTCCCTGGTACCACAGGTTGCCCTCTTCGTCGGCGTAGGCCAGGTCGCCGGTGCGGCACCAGCCGCCGGCGCCGTCGTCGTCGACATCCGGGCCACCACCCGGGAACTTGGCCGCGGTGGCCTGCGGGTTGTTCCAGTATTCGACGAAGAAGACCGGATCGCGATCCCCGTGCGGGTCGATGCGATGGGCCGCGATATCGCCGGTGACGCCGGGTGCGCACACGCGACCGTCGTCGTCGAGTACCGCCACGCGATGCCCGGGATACGGTCGCCCGATCGAGCCGGGCCTGGCGGGCCAGTGCTCGTGCGAGTTGCCGACGATGTAGTTGATCTCGGTCTGGCCGAACATCTCGTTGACGGTCACGCCGAGCTCGTCGCAGCACCAGTCGAAGACAGCCGTGCCGACCGCTTCGCCGGCGCTCATCAGCCCGCGCAAGCGGAGGTCGTAGCGCTCGCGCGGCCGCGGCACCGCCTTCATCATCATCTTGAGCGCGGTGGGGAAGACGAACGCGTTGGTCACGCGGTGGCGCGCCAGCAGTTCGAACGCGGCGATCGGGTCGAAGCGGCCGTCGCGCCGCGCGTCGTCGGCCACGATCGGCCGTCCGAAGTACAGCGTCGGCAGCAGGGCATCCATCAGGCCACCGGTCCACGCCCAGTCGGCCGGCGACCAGAACACGTCGTCGTCGTGCGGAAAGCCGTTCTGCGAAAGGCAAAAACCCGACAGGTTGCCGAGCAGCGCGCTCTGCGGGATCAGCGCGCCCTTGGGCGCGCCGGTCGTGCCGCTGGTGTAGATCAGGATCGCGGCATCGCCGGCTCGGGTCTCGACCGGAGCGGCGGGCGCGCTCGACTGGTCCGCGACCCGCGGGACCAGGGCGTCCCAATGAGTCACCGCGTCGACCGTCGAGGCGTCCGACGGCATCGTGCCCACCGCGACGACGTGGCGCAGCGCCGGGCAGGTCGTCGTCATGCCGTGCACCGCGTCGACGAACGGCGCGAGGCCGGCGGCCGCCACGAAGGCGACGACCGCACCGCTGTCCTGCAGCCGGTACTCGAGCGCCTCGGGACCGAACAGCAGCGACAGCGGCATCGCGATCGCGCCGACGCGCTGGACGGCCAGGTGCACGATCGCCGTCTCGGCGCACTGCGGCAGCACGATCGCCACGCGATCGCCGCGCTCGACCCCGAGGTCGCGCAAGCCGCCGGCGACCCGGTCCGCCGCATCGCGCAGGCGCCGGTAGGTCCAGGTCTCGTCCGCGACGATCGCCACCCGCCCGGCATCGTCGGCCCAGCGCAGGCAGGCCGCCGCGATGTTGAAGTGCTCGGGCACGTTCCAGCGGAAGTCGCGCATCAGCTGCGCATGGCGATCGGTCATGCGGGTCTCTCGTCGTGGTCGGGGCCAGCCCGTCCGCGGGGCGGCGGACCGCCCTCTTATAATCGCGCCGCGCCGTGCGAGGCAAGCCGTCGTCCGTCGCCGGCTCGCCGGCTCCTCTTCGCCGCCTCGTCGCCGCCTCGCCGCCTCCTCTTCGCCATCGTCCGCATGCCCGCCTACGTCCCCCGGAAGACCAGTCGATCGCGCTTCGTCCGGTTGCGCGACATCGACTATCACCTGCGCGAGTGGGGCGACCCGGCCGCGCCGCTGCTGGTGATGGTGCACGGCTGGATGGACGTGTCGGCCTCGTTCCAGTTCCTGGTCGACGCGCTGGCCCGCGACTGGCACGTCGTCGCGCCCGACTGGCGCGGCTACGGGTTGACCGGCTGGTCCACGTCGGGCTGCTACTGGCTGCCCGACTATCTCGGCGACCTCGACGCGCTGCTGGGGCTCGTCTCCCCCGGCGCGCCGGTCAAGCTGGTCGCCCACAGCCTCGGCGGCAACATGGCGCTGATGTACGCCGGTGCACGACCCGAGCGCATCGAGCGGCTGGTCAACCTCGAAGGCCTCGGCATGTCGGGCGACGCGCCGGGCAAGGCGCCCGCACGGCTGGCCAAGTGGCTGGGCGAGTTGCGCGAGCCGCCCACCTTGAGCGACTACCCGTCGCTGGACGCGGTGGTCGCCCGGCTGCAGAAGACCAACCCGCGCCTGCGCGCGGACCGCGCGGGCTACCTCGCCGAGCACTGGTCGGCCGCCACCGACGCGGGGACGCGCCGCATCTTCGGCGACCCGGCGCACAAGGTCGTCAATCCCTACCTGTATCGCGTCGAGGAGGTGACCGCCTGCTGGTCCGCGATCGCGGCACCGGTGCTGTGGATCATGGCCCGCGACTCCGACTACGCGAAGCGCATGGACGCGTCGCCGGGCTACGCCGAGCGCATCGCGGCGATCGCCGACGTGCGTCGGCTGTGGATCGACGACGCGGGCCACATGCTGCATCACGACCAGCCCGAGCGGCTCGCGGTCGAGATCGAGGCCTTTCTCGGCTGATGGCATCGACACCGCCCGTCGTGCCGTCGGGGCGGCGAGCGGCGGGCGGCCTGTCCTATCGCGCGGACATCGACGGGCTGCGGGCCGTCGCGGTGGGCCTGGTCGTCGCGTATCACTACGGCATCGGCGGGTTCAGCGGCGGCTACCTCGGCGTCGACCTGTTCTTCGTCATCTCGGGCTTCCTGATCGCTTCGATCCTCGAACGCTCGCG
>CAHJXF010000215.1 GCA_903644065.1 Betaproteobacteria bacterium | reverse complement strand
GCTGGGCGGCGGCACGTTGACCCTCACCGGCAATAACACCTACACGGGGTTCCTTTCCACCTCGTCGACCGGTGGCGAGGCCCGCGTCGGCCACCCGCTCGGGCCGGAACTTCTTGCCGCACCACGACGCGACCAAGACGTCGGGCGCGCGCCGCACCGGCTCCAGCGGGTCGCCGATGATGCGGTCGCGGCCCAGCGACCGGAGGCCCAGTTCGGCGAAGACGTCTTCACCGCCGGCCATTCCGATCAGCTCCGAGACCCAGCGGATCGCGCTGATCATCGGTTCGTCCCACTCCTCGAAATAGACCCGTGGGCGGCGCGGCCAGGTCGCCGCCGTCGCCGCGATTGAAGACCAGCGGGCCGTGCACGCCGCGATCCACGCTTCGGCGCGCCGGTCCGCATCGACCAGCGATGCGACGAGGCGCATCGTCGCGAGGATCTCGGCCACCGAGCGCTGGTTGGTCACGAGGACGTCCAGGCCGGCGGCGATCAACCGGCTGGCGAGGTCGGCCTGCAGGTCCGAGAAGCCGATCACGAGATCCGGCTCGAGCGCCACGATGCGGTCGACGCGACCGTCGAGGAACGATGCGATGCGCGGCTTCTCGTGTCGAGCGCGCGGCGGCCGGACGGTGTAGCCCGAGATGCCCACGATGCGCTCGTCCGCGCCGAGCAGATAGAGCCACTCGGTGGTCTCCTCGGTCAGGCAGACGATGCGCCGCGGGCCGCGCATCACGATGCGGGCGCGGGCGGACGAGCCGAGCCGGCACGCCGGCCGACCGCGATTCCCGTCAGGGTCGCGTCCGATCGACCGCGCGAACCGGATCGCCTGTTGCGCCCAGCCCACCAACCGGGCCGGGAGGGTCGCTGGCGGGCGGGTCCCGCGCTATCGTTGACGACATCGCCCTCTTCGGCGGACCGGCGTCCGGCACAACGCTCCGCCCTCGGCATCGACCGCTTCGGCCGAACACGTCGCGTCCGCGCGCCGACCGCCGAAGTGGTCCCCAACCGTGCCGCCAGCGCCGTTTCGCTCATGTCGTCCAACGCTTCGTCCGATCCGCATCCGGAGTCCGAACGCCTGGCGGCCCTGGCGCGCCTGGAGATCCTCGACACGCTGCCCGAGCAGGCCTACGACGACCTGACCCGGCTCGCTTCGCAGGTGTGTCGCACGCCGATCGCGGTGTTCGCCCTGATCGACGCGGATCGCCAATGGTACAAGTCGTCGTTCGGTATCGGAATCCGGGAAACCGCGCTCGACGTCTCGTTCTGCGCACACGCCATCCGCGAACCGGACCGCGTCTTCACCGTCGCCGACACCGCGACCGACCCGCGCTTCGCGAACAATCCGCTCGTGACCGGCGAGCCGAACATCCGCTTCTACGCCGGCGCGCCGATCGTCGCGTCGGGCGGTCATCCGATCGGCGCGCTGTGCGTCATCGACACGGCGCCGCGCACGCTGGACGAGGGCCAGTACGACTGCCTGCGGGCGCTGGCGCGCCATGCATCGCTGTTGCTCGACCTGCGAGAGAAGGCGATCGCCTCCGAGAAGCAGGCACACGACCATGAGAAGCAATCGGTCGAGGCGCGCATCAAGCAGAAGCGCGGCATGGAGTTGCTCGAACTGGTGCTGCGCGGCGGGCAGATGGGCCTGTGGGACCTCGATGTGAAGACCGGTGTGTGGACGGTCAACGCACGCGAGCACGTGATGCTCGGCTATGCGGGCGTCGAGGCGCCGACCGGGCCGCTCGACTGGCGCTCCCTCGTGCACCCCGACGACTGGCCCGTGCTCGAAGAAGCGATGGAGCCGCATATCAACGGCCGCACCGCGTTCTACGAATGCACGCATCGCATGCGCCATGCAGCCGGTCACTTCCTCTGGGTCGTCCATCGCGGCGTGATCGTCGAACGCAACGTGCGCGGCGAGGCGTTGCGCATCGTCGGCACGCACGTCGACGTCACCGGATCACGCGAGAAGGACGAAGCCGGTCGGCGCGACGCGCAGCGTCTCGAGCTGTGCCTGAGCGGCGGCGATCACGGCCTGTGGGACTGGCACGTCCCGTCGGATCGCATCGTGCGCAACGCGCAATGGGCGCGCCTGTTCGGCCTGTCGCCGGCCGAGGTCGCCAGCGCCGACTCGGGCGGTGCGCTGTGGCACGGCCTCGTCCACCCGGAGGACCGCACGAGAGCACTGGCCGCGATGGATAGCCATCTGCGGGGACTCACCCCGATGTTCGAGTGCGAGGTCCGCATGCGGCACCGCGACGGCAGCGAGCTGTGGGTGCTGGATCGAGCCAAGGTGGTGGAGCGCGACGCGAGCGGCAGGCCGCTGCGGGTGGCCGGCACCAACTTCAACATCACCGATCGCAAGCGCGCGGAACTGGCGCTCGCCGAGGCCAACGCGTTGCTGGTCCGCACCGGCCGCCTGGCCAGGGTGGGTGGCTGGGCGGTCGACCTCGAGCGACGGGTCGTGCTGTGGTCCGAGCAGGTGTACGCGATCCACGAGGTGCCGATGACCGAGGTCCCGACGCTCGACGAAGCCATCGCCTTCTTCCTGCCCGATGCGCGGCTGCAGATCGCCGCGGCCATCGACGCCTGCCAGCGGCAGGGGACGCCGTGGGACCTCGAGCTGCCGCTCGTGACGCGCGCCGGGAAAGAGGTGTGGATTCGCACCCAGGGCGAGGTCGAGGTGGGCGACGGACAGGTGGTCGGCCTGTTCGGCACCGCGCAGGACATCACCGCGCGGAAGGTGGCGGAACAGCGGCGGATCGACAGCGAACGGCAACTGCGGCTGGTCACCGACCACCTGCCGGCCCTGATCGCGCGCGTCGACGCCCAGGAACGCTACACGTTCGTCAACCGCGCGGTGGCGCAGGTGTTCGGCGTCGAGCGCGACAGTCTGCTCGGCAAGACCATGCGCGAGGTGCGCGATGCGCGCGGCGAGAAGAGCTACGCGTCGATCGCACCGCACGTGGCACTGGCGCTGGCCGGTCGGCGCGTCGTGTTCGAGGACGACACGCAGGTCCGGGGACGGCCCTACTTCTACCAGACCCACTACGCACCGGACATCGCTGCGGACGGCACCGTCCACGGCTTCTACGCGATGACGCTCGACGTCACCGACCGCAAGCGGGCGGAGATGCGGCGGGCGGAAAGCGACGACCGGTTGCGCGGCATCACCGACAACCTGCCCGCGCTGATCGCCGAGATCGACACGCGCGGCATCTTCCGCTTCGTCAACGAGACCTATCGGACCTGGCTCGGCCTCGATCCCGCCGCCGTCGTCGGCCGACACGTCGGCGACGTGTTCGGCGAACGGGACGATTCTGTCAGCCGGCAGGCGCTCGTGCGCGCCTGTCGCGGCGAGAAAGTCTTCTTCGAACAGGTCGTCGCGCTCGCCGCCGGCGAGCGCTGCCTGCAGACGACCTACGTGCCGCACGTCGACGCCGCCGGTGCCGTGATGGGCGTCTATGCGCTGACCAACGACATCACCGAGCTGAAGGACACCCAGCACCGCTTCGACCTGCTCGCCCGCTTCGACCCGCTGACCGGCCGCGCCAATCGCCGTCAGTTCGAGGAGAAGCTGGCCGAGGCGATGGCCCGGACGCGACGCAGCGGACAGCCGATGGCGATCCTCTATCTCGACATCGATCGCTTCAAGGAGATCAACGACTCGATGGGCCACGCGGCGGGCGATGCCGTCTTGGTCGAGTTCGGTGAACGCCTCCAGCGGGTGCTTCGCGAGACCGACGTGGTCGCGCGCCACGGCGGCGACGAGTTCGTCGTCCTGCTCGAGGACATCGACGGCGAGCGCGAGGCAGTCACCGCGGCCGACAAGCTGATCGAAGCGATCCGCCCGGTCTTCGAAGTACCCGGCGGACGGACGATCGTGACGGCCAGCGTCGGCGCCGCGTTGTACGACGGCGGGCCGCCCGATCCGCCGGCGCTGATGGCGCGCGCCGATCGGGCGCTGTACCGCGCCAAGGAAGCGGGACGCGATCGCGTCGGACTGGCGTCGGATTGAACCCGCTCAGGCCGGCCGCACCGCGCCCGACCGGGCCCGGCTACCGGTCGCGACCTGCACGATCGCCGCGACGACGACGTTGACCATCAGCGCGAGCAGGCCGGTGTACACCGTGTAGTGGCCGTCGCCGAAGGTCAACGTGTGCACCGGCTTCACGCCGTCCATGAACGCGAGCGTCGTGCCGGTCGCGAGTCCCACGGCCCAGCCGGCCAGCAAGGCCGGCGCCCGGAACCAGCCGGAGAACAGGCCGAACACGACGGCGGGGAAGGTCTGCAGGATCCACACGCCGCCCAGCAACTGCAGGTCGAGGGCGAACTGCGTGGGCAGGAACAGGATGATGACGAGCGCGCCGACCTTGACCACCAGCGACACGATCTTCGCGACCGCGGCCTCGCCGGACGGCGTGATGTCGGGCTTGACGTAGGCCTTCCAGAAGTTTCGCGTGAACAGGTTGGCCGCGCCGATCGACATGACGGCCGCCGGCACCAGCGCGCCGATCGCGATGGCCGCGAACGCGAAGCCTGCGAACCACGACGGGAACAACGCGCTGAACAACGCGGGGACGACGTCGTTGTTGCTCTTGACGACCAGCTTCGCCGCGTAGGCCATGTAGCCGAGCAGCGCGATCAGCCCGAGCAGCACGGTGTAGGCCGGCAGGAACACGGCGTTCTTGCGGATGGTGTCCGCGCTCTTGGCGGCGAAGATGCCGGTCAGCGTGTGCGGATACATGAAGGCCGCGAGCGCGGAACCGATCGCCAGCGTGGCGTACGGCAGGATCTGCGCGGTCTTGAGCGTCAGGCCGGTGTTGCCGCCCTTGGCGGCGAACGCGTCGCCGGCCGCGGCGAAGACGGCCGGGTAGCCACCGAGCTTGATCGGCACCAGCACGACGGCGACGAGGACCACGATGTAGATCATCAGGTCCTTGACGAAGGCGATCAGCGCCGGCGCTCGCAGGCCGGCCGAGTAGGTGTACAGCGCGAGGATGACGAAGGCCGCCGCGAGCGGCAGCTCGCCGGTCAGGCCGAGCGCCTTGATCACGACCTCCATGCCGACCAGCTGCAGCGCGATGTACGGCATCGTCGCGACGACCGCGGTCACGGCCACGGCAAGCTCGAGCGGACGCGAACCGTAGCGACCGAAGACCACGTCGGCCGCGGTGACGTGGCCCGCCCGGTGCGCCGCGTGCCACAGGCGCGGCATGATCACGAACACGATCGGGTACACCAGGATGGTGTACGGCAGCGCGAAGAAGCCGTAGGCGCCGACGGCATAGACCAGCGCCGGGACCGCGATCACCGTGTACGCCGTGTAGAAGTCGCCGCCGACCAGGAACCACGTGATCCACGTGCCGAAGTTGCGGCCGCCCAGCCCCCACTCGTCGAGATGCGGCTCCTTGTCGTGCGGCCGTTGCCAGCGCGACGCGTAGAAGCCCATCACCGTGACCAGCGCGAAGAAGAACACGAAGACCGACAGCGCGGTCCAGTCGATCGCGGCGCCCGTCACGCGACGCCGTTCTTCCGGCCGTGCCGGTAGACGATCCAGATCAGCAGCGCCGTCAGCGGGACCCAGGCCAGCTGGTACCAGTAGAAGAACGGGAAGCCGAACAGCGACGGCAGCGCGTGGTTGTAGAACGGCACCCACAGCAGGCCGACGAAGGGCAGGAGCAGCAGGACCCACATGACGTCATCCTCCTCGTGATCGCGCGGGTCGAGCGTGGAACAGCGCGACCATCCGCCGCATCGGCGACGACCCCGCAAGGCCGTAGGTCGCGACCGCACGCCGGTCTTGCGGCGGTCGGGTGCGGGCACGGCCACGCGCACAGGGCACGAAGCGTAAGACTCTTCACATCCTGGTCGATCGAATGCGACGATCCTTCGCTGCACGACCAAGCTCGCGTCCCGGGCTCGCAACGATCTTGTCCAGCATCGCCAGCCATCGCCGGCTCAACGCGTTGACGCTGTTCCGGCCCTATGCCGAGGCGCAGATGCACGCCGGCATCGCGCCGAAGGGCCTGGAACGATCGTTCGCGCGCCTGCTGCAGGTCAGCCCGAGCATGTGGAGCCAGATCAAGAGCAGCCAACCGATCGGCGACCGGCTGGCGTGCCGGGTCGAGTCCGCCT